>JBBQIA010000435.1:0-1519 GCA_038324485.1 Lysobacterales bacterium | reverse complement strand
AAGAATGACGCAGCAACATCGCCGCGCTGAGGATGGCGCCAATCGGATTGGCAATGCCTTTGCCGGCGATGTCGGGCGCGCTGCCGTGGATGGGTTCATACAGCCCCACGCTGCCTTCGCCGAGCGCGGCCGAGAAATCAGGTGCATGGCCATCGAGTCCACCAGCTGATGCTCCAGCGCGATATCGGTAAAGAATTCGGCGTGTACGCGCGTCACCACCTCGCGCCAGAGCCGCGAGGTTTCCAGCACGTTCGCTTTGTCGACGGAACACACGCGGCCGCGTCGGCTGCGCGCAAGCTGGAAGGCGCGGTGTGCGACGCGCTCGATTTCAGCGACGCTGTATTCGCAGACGTCCACGGCGCGGTCGGTGTGGCGCTCTTTGCGGCCAAAGTAGCTGCCGCCGGTTAATTCGCGCACCACCACGAGGTCGACGTCGGTCAGCACTTCGGCTTTGATCGGCGAATGCCGCAGCGCAGCGGGATGCGGTTTCACCGGGCGCAAATTGGCGAAGACGCCGAGCGTCTTGCGCAGGGCCAGCAGGCCTTGCTCGGGCCGGACGGTGGCCGAGGCGTGGGCCCACTTCGGGCCGCCCACCGCGCCCAGCAGCACGGCGTCGGCGTCTCGACAGGCGTCGGCTGTTGCCACCGGCAGGGCTTCGCCAGTGGCGTCGATGGCCGCACCGCCAATCAGCGCCTCGCTCAAATGAAAACGATGGCCGAAGCGACGCGCGACGGCTTCGAGAACCGCCACCGCAGCGGCGGTGACTTCGGGGCCGATGCCGTCGCCGGGCAGCACGACGATGCGGGCCTCGCGCGGGGTGACGAAGTCAGTGCGCATGAGCGGACTCCCTGCGCGGCGCTGCCGCTGCGGCGCGCTGCAGTTCAAAGGCGCCAATCGCGTCGGTGTGCTTCAGTAGATAGCCCAGTTCATCGACGCCATCGAGCAGGCAGGCCTGAGCGAACGCGTCCAGCGGGAAGCGCATGTGGTCACCATTCGGCCAATACAGTTCGCGCCGCGCTACGTCGATCTTCAAGGCCAGACCGGGCTGCGCCAGCAGGGTTTGCACTACGGCCTCGGGCAGCACGATGGGCAGCAGGCCGTTCTTCAACGCGTTGTTGCGGAAGATGTCGGCGATCTCGCTGCTGATCACCGCCCGAATACCGGCGTCCAGCAGGGCCCAGGGCGCGTGCTCGCGCGAGGACCCGCAGCCGAAGTTGCGCCCCGCCACCAAGATTTGCGCGGCCGAGGCCTTCGGTTGATTAAAGGGAAAGGTCAGATCAGGGTGGCCGTCGCCCTGATAGCGCCAATCGTGGAAGGCGTGTTGGCCCAAGCCGTCGCGGGTGGTCGTGGTGAGGAAGCGCGCCGGGATGATTTGGTCGGTGTCGATGTTGGCGCGCGGCAGGCACACGGTGTTCGAGGCGAGGGTGCGGAAGGGGTTCATGCGGTGGCCTCCTGCTCGTGGCCGGTGGGCGTGTTGTTCTTAGCGAGAAAGGGTCGTGGGTCGGCCACGCAGCCGGCG
>JBBQIA010000434.1:0-1522 GCA_038324485.1 Lysobacterales bacterium | reverse complement strand
GAGCACGAGCTGTACGACTTCACGCGCACGCCGTCGATGAGCACGAGGGTTTGGTTCGAATTGCTGCCGCGCAGGAAGAAGGTCGAAACCGCACCGGGCCCGCCGGTGCGCGACACGTCCACGCCGGGCTGACGAGCGAGCAGGTCGATCAGGTCGGGCGCTTGGGCGCGCTCGATGTCTGCGCGTTCAAGCACGGTGATGGAGGCCAGCGCTTGGTTGATCGCCTGAGGCGCTCGGGCCGCAGTAACGACCACGGTGTCGAGGGTGGCGGCATCGGCTTGGCCGAACGCCGGAAAGGTCGCAAGGCCAGTTGCCAGCGCAAGGCCGGCAGCAAGTGGATGAATCGTCATGGAGAGTCCTTCGGTATAGCGCACACCCGCGGGGAACGCACCGAGCGGACAGGCAAGACGTTAGGACGCCGCGTCGCGTTGGACGAGGCTATACCCACGCCTCGCTGCCCACCGCAGCGCGTCATGACCGATCTCGCGCCCGGGATCTGGCGCGTTTTCGGTCTGAAGGCCGGTCTCCGGACTCTTCGCGGCAACCTTGAGGGTTGCGACCTGCCGCCTTCCCAGGACTAATCCCAGTGGCGTCTGGCAGGCTTTCAGCGAATTACCGTTGCGGGGGCAGTGCCGGGTTTTCACCGGCTTCCCGAACACCTTCAGCGCGGCGAGTGTAGCCGCTCGATTACTCGTCGTCGCGAAACACGCGCAAGCGTCCACCGCGCGCGCCCGGGCGCAACTCGAATTCGATCGGACGGCAGCACACTTGGCAGTCTTCGATGTAGCGCTGAGACTCGTCGGCCTCTTCGATTTCGACCTCGTTGGGCTCACCGCAGTAAGGGCAATCAATGGTGCGCGAACGCGACATAAGCAATCCTCTGACGAACACGACGATACTTTGCCGGCCCTTCTTTTCTTCGTGAATCTTTTTCTCTTGAGTCCCGCATGCCGCTGTCCGCTCCGCCGCTAATCGCCATTCGACACACGCCTGTGCTGGGCGGGCAGGGCATCTGTTACGGCGGCAACACGGACTTGGAGGTCGCTGATCGCGCGGTCGCTGAAGCGGCGCGGCGACTGCGCCTAGCCATTCCCGACTGGCCCATCGTCAGCAGCCCCCTGCAGCGCTGCCGGCGCTTGGCTGAAGCCACGGCGCGCGGGTTTCGCATTGCGCCTTCGCCCAGTCGCGGGGTGCCGGCCTCGCCGCTGCCGATGGCGGCTGCGCGGTCAGTGCCGCGCGGCGTGCAGGTCGACGCCCGAATTGCCGAACTGCATTTCGGCGATTGGGAAGGTCAAGCGTGGTCGCTGATCTCGCGCACCGACCGCGACGATTGGGCCGCTAATCCCGCCGGCTATCGCATTCCCGGCGGCGAGTCACATCTTGATCTTGAGGCGCGCGTTAGCGCGGCGCTGGCCGAGATGACCGGGCCCACGGTGTGGTTCACCCACGCCGGCGTGATTCGCGCTCTGCATCATTTATTGAGCGACATCGACCACCATGAGGCCTTACGTCGGCCGGTGCC
>JBBQIA010000433.1:0-1523 GCA_038324485.1 Lysobacterales bacterium | reverse complement strand
AGTTCCGCGCCGCCGACAGTTCCGTGATCGCGAACTGTGCATAAGTGCTGGATGTTATCCACAGTCGCAGACGCGACACCTTGCGCCGCGCCGCGGTTCGTACGCTGCCCCCACGAATCTCAAACAGACGGGGGAACCATCATGATGAAGCTCTCAATTCGATCGATCGCAGTTGCGGCGTTCTTGTCGCTAGTGGTCTCTGCCTAACAGAAGAGTCCTGATTTGGATTCCCCTGGTTCGGTTTGCGTGCGAGTCTGGCGCATGCGCACCGGGATTTCCATCACGATCACACGGTTCGTTCGCGACCGGCTCGAAGCGATTACCCGGGACCGCAACGCCTCGCAGAAGCACGCCTGGCGCGCGGCCATCATCCTGCTGAGCGCCAGCGGCGTAGGCACGAACGACATCATGCGTCGGACCGGCAAGTCGAAGACTTGTGTTTGGCGCTGGCAGGAACGGTTCATGGAGGAAGGCGTCGACGGCCTCCTTCGCGACAAGACACGGCCCGCGCGCATCGCCCCGCTCGGTCCGGAGGTGGCCGAGCGCGTGGTGGCGCTAACGCTCACCGACCCGCCGGCCGAGACCACCCACTGGACGGCCGATCTGATGGCGCGGGCGAGCGGCATCAGCGCCAGCGCGGTTCGGCGCATCTGGAAGGCGCACGGGCTTCAGCCGCACCGCTATCGGCAGTTCAAGCTCTCGAACGACCCGGACTTCGTCGCCAAACTGCGCGACGTGGTCGGGCTTTATGTCGATCCGCCAGCCCATGCCATCGTGTTGTCGCTCGATGAGAAAAGCCAGATCCAGGCCATCGACCGCACCCAGCCAGGCCTGCCGTTGAAGAAGGGGCGGCTTGGCACCGTGACCCACGACTACAAGCGGCATGGCACCACGACCCTTTTCGCCGCGCTCAACGTCCTCGACGGTACCGTCATCGGCCGCAACATGCAGCGCCATCGCCATCAGGAGTTCATCCGCTTCCTCAACGCGATCGAGGCCGAGGTACCGGCCGGCAAGATGGTCCACGTCATCCTCGACAATTACGCCGCCCACAAGCATCCCAAGGTCCGCGCCTGGCTCAACCGGCATCAACGCTTCGTCTTCCACTTCACGCCGACCTCGGCCTCCTGGCTCAATGCCGTCGAGGGCTTCTTCGCCAAGCTGTCCAGGCGTCGCTTGAAGCGCGGCGTCTTCCGATCCGTCGTCGACCTCCAGGCAGCCATCAACCGCTTCCTCGCCGAAACCAACGCAGAGCCAAAGCCCTTCACATGGACTGCCGACCCGGACAAAATCATCGCCGCCGTCAGACGAGGGCACCAAGCGTTAGATTCCATCCACTAGGCCGTCTCAGCAGACTCGTTGAAGTAGTTTGCAAAGAATGCGCATGAATCGTCCCGCTGCCGCGGCGCAACTTGTGTTGCAAACAGCCGCATGCTCTTGCGGGCAAGGTCGTCACTCAACGGATGAGGTTTTCGGCACACACAACGGCCTCCCGTGAGGCCCCGTCGAGCACCGCCGCGATC
>JBBQIA010000432.1:0-1537 GCA_038324485.1 Lysobacterales bacterium | reverse complement strand
CGCGGTGAAAGCGAGCGCTAGGCTCAGCGCGAGAAGGGTTTTTTTCATGGTGTCCCCAAAAAGGTGGAGGTAGTTCAGGCAAGGGTCTGATGCCGCGTGCTGCGGACACTCGTGCTCCGAGACTAACCTGCCCTCAGCGGGAGGCATGTGCCGAAGGTGGGGGCAGAGGAGGGTTCCTCACGCGGGAATAACGTCCGGAGCGCGCGCGCGGCTCGCCACACTTCGCTGCCTTACTCAGCGCTTCTGGGTTTCCGCGCTGATGTCGGCGTCGGTCACGGTTCGCGACGCCACCTGCGCTTCGCGGTGCGCGATGTAGGCATTGGCCATGAAGATGATCGAGGCGCCCACCGCCGTCCATGCGGTCACGGCCTCGTCGAACAGCCACCACGCCAGTGCCGCCACGATGGGTACCTGCATGAAGCTGATGGGCGTCAGCAGGGAGGCGTCGGCACGCTTGAGGGCGCGGGTCCAAAACATGTGCCCGGCGGTGCCGAAAAATCCGGCGGCGATGATCCATGCCCAAGTCCATCCCGTGGGCCACACCCACACAAACAGCGCCGGGATCAGCGACATCGGCACCCAGATCAGGGTCGTCCACAGCACGATGGCGTCGGGTTTTTCCGTGCGCGAAAGTACCTTAATGCTGATGGCGACGATGGCGCTCATCACGGCGGCCGTTAGCGCCACCAAGGCCGTGGCATCGAAGGTGTCGGCGCCGGGCCGCATGATCACCAGCACGCCAATGAACCCGAGGCCCACCGCGGTCCAGCGCCGCAGCCGAACCATTTCGCCCAAGAACAGCACGGCCAGAATCGTGACGAACAGCGGCGTGGAGTAACTGATGGTCACCGCCTTGGCTAGGGGCAAATGGACGATGGCGTAAAAGCCGCAAAGCATCGACACGATGCCGATCAGACAGCGCCCCACGTAGAGGTGCAGCTTGTCGGTCTTTAAAATGCCGACGCCGTGATGCAGCAGCAGGGGCAGAGCAAAGACGAAGCCGAAGAAATTGCGGAAGAAGGCGATCTCGAAGGCATGCAGTTGCGAGGATGCCAGTCGGATCATCACGGCCATGCAGGCGAACATCGCCGCGCTGCCCACCATGTAGCTGATGGCTCGCAGCAGCTCGCTTCGGGCGCTCTTGCCGGCGAGCGCCTGACTCATGCGGGCAGGGGGGCGGTGAATCGGCCGCCGATAATGCGCGGCTCGGGTTCGAGCACCACGCCGAAGCGCGCCGCCACGCTGGCCGCCACGCGTTCGGCGAAGCCCAGGAGCTGCGCGCCAGACGCCTGACCGTGGTTCACCAATACGAGTGCGTGTTGCGCCGCGATGCCGGCATCGCCGTCGCGTTGACCTTTCCAGCCGCATTGCTCGATCAACCAGCCGGCTGAGAGCTTGCGCGAGTGGGCCGAGTCGGCCGGAAACACCGGCAGCCCCGGGTGCTGCTGCTTCAGCGCTTCAGCGCGGTCTGCATCGACGATCGGGTTCTTGAAGAAGCTGCCGGCATTGCCCAAGACGGCCGGATTCGGCAGCTTGC
>JBBQIA010000431.1:0-1542 GCA_038324485.1 Lysobacterales bacterium | reverse complement strand
GGCACCCCGGTGTTCGCGTGGAAAGGCGAGACGCTGGAAGAGTATTGGGACTGCACCCTCGACGCGGTGACCTTCCCGGGCGGCAAGGGCCCGGAGCTGGTCGTCGATGACGGCGGCGACGTCACCCTGCTGATCCATAAGGGTTACGAGCTTGAGCAGGGCGACAGCAGCTTCGTCAATTCGCCCTCGGGTTCGCACGAAGAGCAGGTCATCAAGAACCTGCTGAAGCGCGTCGCCAAAGAGCGCCCCGGCTTCTGGACCAATGTGGTCAAGGAATGGAAGGGCGTCTCGGAAGAGACCACCACCGGCGTGCATCGCCTCTATCAGATGTTGGAGCAGGGCAAGCTGCTGGTGCCGGCCATCAACGTCAATGACTCGGTCACCAAGTCGAAGTTCGACAACCTCTACGGCTGCCGCGAGTCGCTGGCCGATGGCCTGAAGCGCGCGCTGGACGTGATGCTGGCCGGCAAAATGGCGGTCGTGTGCGGTTACGGTGACGTGGGCAAGGGCTCGGCGGCCTCGCTGCGCGCCTACGGCTGCCGCGTCGTCGTGACCGAGATCGATCCGATCAACGCCCTGCAGGCGTCCATGGAAGGCTTCGAGGTCAACACCGTCGAGTCCACCTTGGGCCGTGGCGACATCTACGTCACCACCACTGGCAACAAAGACGTGCTGACGCTGGAACACATGAAGGGCATGAAGGATCAGGCCATCGTCTGCAACATCGGCCACTTCGACAACGAAATTCAGGTTGAGAAGCTCAATGCCTCAGACGCCGTGCGTCTGAACATCAAGCCGCAGGTCGATAAGTACACCTTCGCCGAGGGCAACGCGATCTACCTGTTGGCCGAAGGCCGCTTGGTGAACTTGGGCTGCGCCACTGGCCACCCGAGCTTCGTCATGTCGAACTCCTTCTCCAACCAGACGCTCGCGCAGATTGACCTGTGGGAGAAGAAGGACAGCTACGAGAAGAAGGTCTACATCCTTCCGAAGAAGCTCGACGAAGAAGTGGCCCGTCTGCACCTCGCCAAGATCGGCGTGATTCTGACGACCCTCTCCGATGAGCAGGCCGCGTACCTCGGCGTGTCGAAGGAAGGCCCGTACAAGCCGGAGCACTACCGCTACTAATTGCTCGCTCCGGTACGCCGGAGCCGCCTTCGATGCACGCAACGGCGCCTTCGGGCGCCGTTGTTGTTTCCGATGTCCAAGCAACGGTGACGCATCGCACGAGTCTCGACAGCGCGCAGGCGCTATCTGCATCGGTCGATGGGCAGTGGACGTGATCTATTGAATGGCGACCACGCGATTGCGTCCCGCCGCCTTCGCCTTGTAAAGCGCCGCATCCACCTCGCGGTATAGCGCATCGCCATCGCGATGCCGCGTCGGGTCGAAGGCACCGATGCCGATGCTGGCGGTCACGGAAAAATCGCTGCTGTCCGGCAGCATGAAGCGCAAATTGGCGATACGCCGGCGAAGGTCTTCGGCGATCGCCACGGCCTGAGCCGGGTCGATGCCACGGATAACCGCTCCAAACTCCTCGCC
>JBBQIA010000430.1:0-1548 GCA_038324485.1 Lysobacterales bacterium | reverse complement strand
ACGTCGCCGTTATCCAGCGTGCCCTGCGGGCCAACCGTATGCACTTTGGCGTTGTCGATGAAGAGAACGGACTGCGCCGAAGCGAAGCCAGCGAGGCCGAGCGCGATGGCGCCGGCGATCAAAGAGAGGCGCATTAGAGGGGCTCCTGGCCGAGCGTGAAGTCAGACATTGGCTGGATCGCCGGGTTGTTGCGATCAAACATCAGGGCGCCGTCAATCCAGACCTTTTCGGCCTTGGCGTAGACGCTGAAGGGGTTCTGGTTCCACAGCACCACGTCGGCCATTTTGCCGCGCTCGAGCGTGCCCACTTGGCCCTCGATGCCCAGCGCCTGTGCAGCGTTCTCGGTGATCCAGCGCACGGCGTGCTCCGGCGCAATGTCGATGCCGGCACGGCGACCGACGCCAATGACCTTGCCGGCCTCTTGGTTCAAGCGCTGAATGCCTTCGGCCGAATCGGAATGAACGATGGCGCAGCCCTTGCCGCCGTTGGCGCGGTCGACGATCAGGATGTTTTCCTGCACGGCGTCGTAGGCCTCGGCCTTGAAGCCCCACCAGTCGGCCCAGAGCGCGCCACAGGTGCCAGCCTCGGCCATGCGGTCGGCAATCTTGTAGGCCTCGGTCGCGTGATGGAAAGCCGCCACCTTGAAGCCGAATTCGTCGGCGAGGTCGAGCATGATCGCCATCTCGTCGGCGCGGTAGCAGTGAATCTGCACAAGGATTTCGCCGTTCATGGCGGCGGCCAGCGTTTCCAGACGCAGGTCTTGGGTCGGCGGCTCATCGCCCTCCAGACCCTTGATGTACTCGCTGGCCTCGATGAAGGCGCCGCGATAGCCGGCCACGTTGCCCATGCGCGTCATGGGCGCCGAACCACGACTGCCGTAGACCCGCTTCGGGTTTTCGCCGCAGGCCATCTTCATGCTCCAGGGCGCGCCCGGAAACTTCATCTGCTGATAGGTTTCGCCCGGCACATTCTTGAGCACGGCACCGCGACCACCAATCAAATTAGCGCTGCCGGGCAGCACCAGCAGGGAGGTGACGCCGCCGGCTAAGGCCGTGCCGAAGCCCGGGTCCTGCGGCCACACGCCGTGTTCGGCCCAGACCTGTGCGGTGACCGGATCGGTCATTTCATTGCCGTCGTTGTGCGCTTCGAGACCGGGCGAGGGATAGACGCCCAAGTGCGAATGCACGTCGATCAGGCCCGGCGTCACCCACTTGCCTTCGGCGTCGACCACCACTGCGTCGCGGGGCGCATCCAAGCCTTGGCCGACGCGCATCACTTTCCCGTCGCGCAGCAGCACATCGGCACCGTCCATGCGCGTGCCGTCGCCGATTAAGACGGTGGCATTGCGAATCAGCGTGATGCTCGAAGTGATGGGCTGATAGGTGCTCGGATAAGGGTCGTCTTTCAGCACCGTGATGCGGGCATCGACGGTGGCGGCCAAGCCCAGCGCAAGCGCTGCAGCAAGAACGGTGGAGGGAAGGGCAGTCGCGCGCATCGTGGGCTCCAGCAGGGCAATCGAACACCCTGGCCTGAGCGGCGACCCACCGA
>JBBQIA010000429.1:0-1553 GCA_038324485.1 Lysobacterales bacterium | reverse complement strand
GGTCGGGGGCTGGGTTGCCCTTGGCGGCGCGTTCAAGGGCAAGCTTCCAGGTGTGCATGCGGGACTCCGGTGCAGGGGGACGGGCACGATATGGCGTCGCCGGCGGCGACAATCAACCGCTGCGCCGGCTCAGGCCACGTAAACCGTCTTGATGTTCATGAACTCATGGATGCCGTGTTCGGCCAACTCGCGGCCATAGCCCGAGGTCTTGGTGCCGCCGAACGGAAGCCGCACGTCGCTGCGCACGATGGAGTTGACGAAGCAGGCGCCGGCCGTGATCAGGCGCACGGCCGCCTCGCCGCGTTCGGCGTCGCGGGTCCAGACGCTGGCGCCCAAGCCGAAGGCGGTGTCGTTGGCGATGCGCAGCGCATCGGGTTCGTCCCTTGCGCGGATGATGCTGGCGACGGGCCCGAACAGCTCTTCGTCGTAGGCCGGCATGCCCGGCACCACGAAGTCGAGGATGGACGCCGGGTACAGCGTGTCGCCCTCGCCCGGCTTGCAGCCCAGCAGCGGCATCGCGCCCTGGGCGATGCTGGCCTGCACCTGCTTGTGCAGTTCGTCGCGCAGGTCGGCGCGGGCCATGGGCGCCAGGCCGGTGTCGTCCGACGACGGGTCGCCGGTGACGAGCTTCGCGCTGGCCTCGACGAAGCGGCGCACGAAGTCATCGGCGATCGCATCCACCACGATGAAGCGCTTGGCCGCGATGCAGGTCTGCCCCGCGTTGCCAAAGCGCGACGCCACCGCCATCGGCACGGCCTGGTCGAGGTCGGCGTCGTCCAGCACCACGAACGGGTCGCTGCCGCCGAGTTCAAGCACGCATTTCTTGAGGTGCCTGCCGGCCGTGGCCGCGACCGATCGGCCGGCCCGCTCGCTGCCGGTGAGCGAAACGGCCTTGATGCGCGGGTCGCCGATCACCTCGGCGGTCTGCTCACTGTCGATGTGCAGGACGGTGAACACGCCGACCGGTACGCCGGCGGCGGTCAGCACGTCGGCGATGGCGTCGGCGCAGCGAGGCACGTTGGTGGCGTGCTTGAGCACCGCCACGTTGCCGGCCATCAGCGTCGGCGCCAGGAACCGGAACACCTGCCAGAGCGGGAAATTCCACGGCATGACCGCCAGCACGCAGCCGATGGGCTGGTAGCTGACGAAGCTGCGCGCGGCGTCGGTGCTGACGACCTGGTCGGCGAGATAGCGGCCGGCGGTGTCGGCGTGGTACTCGCAGCCGGTGGCGGACTTCTCGATTTCGGTCAGGGCCTCGCGGCGCAGCTTTCCCATGTCGCCGGTCATCAGCGCGGCGATGGCGTCGCGCCGCACCCTCAGCACGGCCGCCACGTTGCGCAGGCAGGCGCCGCGGTCGGCCAGGGGCAGCGCCGACCACGCGGTAAACGCACGGTCGGCTGCAGCCAACGCCGTTTCGATTTCATCCCTGCCTATGTTCTGGTGCCGGCGCACTTCGCCGGTGAAGGGGTCGCGGTTCTCGATGCTCATGTCTCAACCTTCCTGCAGCGCCATCTGCATGTCGCGCTGGCGCTTCTTTTCGTCACGGGTCATCA
>JBBQIA010000428.1:0-1562 GCA_038324485.1 Lysobacterales bacterium | reverse complement strand
TGGCGGAGCGCGCGCGCTGCACGCTGTGCTCGACCGGGGTCGACATGCCGGCGTCAATCGGCGTGGCGCTGTGCTGGCGAAGCTCGTGTTTTACCGGCCGGTCGTAGGCGATCAGGCTGCCCTCGAAATTCGGACCGTTATTGCCTTGGCTAAAGCGCACGGTGTCGATGCGGTCCATCCGCGACTCGCGTGCGCTGGCCACCACGGCGGCGCTAAGTTGGTCGAGTTGCGGGTCTGTGATGGGGCGGTCGAACTGGGCGTACAGGCCGGCGATCTTTTCGCGCGCCGCAGCGCGCATGTCGAGGTTGGGCGCGCTTGCGCCATAGAGCGCCTCGGGAATGATGATGGCCCCGTTGCGCAGGCTTTGGGCTTCCACTCGCATGCGCTCGGCGTTGGCGTGGTGACCGGCCGACAGCGCCTCGAGGGGTGAGGACACCGCATCCGTGGCCGTCTGCGTGGCGTTAGTCGCCCAGCGCGCAGCCGTCGTCACGGTGTCGCCGGTTGAGGCCGCGCGACGCTCGATGTTGAGCGCCGAGTTTTCGGCTTCGGTACGGCCATCCACGCCGCGAGCACGGACGTTCTCGGCAAGCGAGTCGAGGCCGACGGCCTGCAGGGCCTTGGCCTGCCAATCTGCGACGTGCTGGGTTGCTTCACCCAAGCGTCGATGCGCGGCTGCGCCAAGCTCGCCGAGCGTGTCGGTTGCTTCGGAGGCATGCCGCGCCAGCGCGCCGATCGTCTGCTGCACGCCACGCCCCGCGGCTTCTGCGAGGTCGTTCACGCTGGCGGTGTGTTTTGAACTATCTGTTGCGATATCCGCGCCGGTCTCCGTCAAGCCAGCGCGCACTTCGAGCGTATGGCGGATGGCATCACCGCTGCTTCGCTGCAGTGGCTCAAAGACGGGCGGCGCTGGCGTGCTTTGCGCAGCGGCCATGACCGCCTGCGCGCCTTCGCGGCTGGCGTTGACGAACGCACCGATAGGCGATGCCAGCACGCTCGGCCCGGCCTGCAGCAGATCGGCTGCTGCCGCCGTCGCGCCGGGGCGCAGCACATCGCCGACATAGGTGGCGGCCTCGCGCCCTCGGTGTACCGCTTGGCTGTGCTCGGCGAACTGCGGCTGGTGGTCGAGATAGCGATGGCGATTTTCCGGGCTCATCAGCCCGCCTTCCACGAAGCCATCGATGGAATGCCGACCAAGCGCGTCGGTGCCGACGTTGCGCAGGAATCCTAGCGGGCCCTCTACACCGGGCCGCGTGCCGAGCGCGGTGACCATGGCCACGTCTTCTGCGGTGGCGTAGCTGACGACATCACCGAATTGCCGACTGGACATGGCCACGGCGTCGGTGGCGCGCACGTAGGAGGTAAACGGCGGTGTGCCCTCGACGATGCCAGCGGGTGCAAAGCCGATGCCGGCTGCACCAAACGCGTTGAAGCTGGCGCCGCCGTGGCCGTGTTTCGCGGCTTCGTTTTGCGCGTGGCAGCCGCCGAGGGAATGGCCGGTGTGGGAGATGGCGGGCGGGCTGGTGATGCCCTTTGGCCAATTCACCGGGTCTTTGGCCATCCGC
>JBBQIA010000427.1:0-1629 GCA_038324485.1 Lysobacterales bacterium | reverse complement strand
CGCCACAGGCGCTCAACGACTGGCTGCATGCGCTGGAAGACCGTCACGGTCGTCGACGCGACGTGCCCCGTTTTTCGAGCCGGACCTTGGACGTGGACATCATCTATTTCGATGATCGGGTGATGCGTGGCGCGGGGAACTTAGAGCTGCCGCGTCCGGAGTTGAAGCACGCCTTCGTGCTGAAGCCACTGGCCGACATGGCGCCGGATTTCATCGATCCGGTGCGTGGCGTAAGTCTCGGTGCGCTGTGGGCCGCGCACCCCGAGGCGCTCAATCCTCCCGCCGTGGAAGCGCTGCCGCTGGACTGAGCGGGCGTCGAGGGTGACGAACGGCCGCTGCGCGAGCGGTTATGGCTGCGTGATACTGGGGTGAATGATCCCCGGAGCACGCTGATGTTTGAGAAATTCGCCCGAAGCTGGACCTTGGTGAAGGCCAGTGCCGCGGTGCTGCGCGCCGACAAAGAGCTGCTGTGGTTTCCGGTGATCAGTTCGATTGCGGCCTTTTTGGTGGCCGTGTCGTTTGTGGTGCCCAGCCTGATGGCGGGCCTGTTTGACCGCGGCGCCGGGCCGCTGTCGATCACCGTGGGCTTTTTGTTCTACCTCTCGCAGTACTTCGTCATTTTCTTCTTCAACAGCGCCTTGATCGGCGCCGCGATGATCCGCCTAGATGGCGGTGACCCGACGGTCGCCGATGGCCTGCGTATCGCGCGGTCGCGAATCGGGCCAATCCTTGGCTATGCCGCGATTGCTGCGGTGGTGGGTTTGCTGATCCGGGCGCTTGAGCGACGCAGCAAACGCCTGGGCTCGATGGTGGCGCGCGTGCTGGGTGCGGCGTGGACCGTTTCGACGTTCTTGGTGGTGCCGGTGCTGGTGGCTCAAAACGTGGGCCCCATCGACGCCATCAAAGAAAGCTTCTCTCTGCTGAAGAAGAGTTGGGGCGAAAACCTGATCGGCAATGTTGGCCTAGGACTGGTGTTCGGCGTGCTGATGTTTGCGGCGGTGGCGCTGGGCATTAGCGTGGTGGTGGCCGCTGCCATGACGGCCGGCAGCACGGCGGCTATCGTCCTAGGCGGCGTGGTCGGGCTCGGCCTGATCGCGCTGGCTGCGACGCAGGCGGCGCTGACGGGGATTTATCAGGCGGCGGTGTATCGCTATGCGGTGGACGGCCACGCACCGGCGGGCTTCGACGGTGCGGCGCTGCAGGTGGCCTTTCAGCGCAAGTAAGCCGGGCCCCGCGCGAGGACGCGAGACTGACTTAGAGATTCAGCAGGCGTCCGCCGTCCACGGCCAAGGTTTGGCCGGTGGTGTAGCGGGCGTCTTGCAGCAGCCAGCGCACGGCTTCGGCGATGTCTTCGGGCGAGCCGACGCGCTTGAGGGCCGTCTTGGCGAGCATGGCCTGCTTGGCGGCCTCGCTCTTGCCGGATTCCGGCCAGAGGATCGCGCCGGGCGCCACGCCGTTGACGCGCACCTCGGGGCCGAGTTCCAGCGCCAGTGACTTCACCAGCATGGCGTGGGCGGCTTGGGCCATCGAGTAAATCGTGTGCGCGGCCATGGGCCGTTCGCCGTAGACGTCGAGCTGGTTGACGAGGGCGCCGCCGGCGGCGCGCAGGTGCGGGGCGGCCGCTTGGGC
>JBBQIA010000426.1:0-1632 GCA_038324485.1 Lysobacterales bacterium | reverse complement strand
ATGGTGGCGACGAGCGGATTGGCGACTGCCTCCAGCGTGCCGTTGGCGAGTCCGAACAGGAACGTGCCCCAGAACAGGAGGTTGTAGCTGAGTGCCTTGTCCATGCCTTTGGTGGCCGTCAGCGTCACGACGGCGGAGAGGACGTGGAACAAGAACGCGGCGACGACGAGTTTGCCGTAGCCGATCTTGTCCGCGATGATGCCGCCGATGATGATGCCGAAGCAAAAGCTGGTGAAGCCCGCGCCGTTGATCTTGCCCAACTCGGCCCCGCCCAGGCCGAACTCAGTGGCCCACACGTCGAGGATGCCGCCGCGAATGGCGAACCCGACACCGGCGGCCAGGATGGCGGTGAAGCCGGCGTAGAGCAACAGATAGGCGTTGGCCGGCGGTGCGTCGCTGGAGAGCGACAACGTCCCGCCCGTGCCTGGCTGCTGAATGTGATCGCTCATGTGCGGTCGGTCCCCGGAGAGGTTTCTTCGCTGGATAGAGGGAGATTTGCTATCACCCTGCCCCTCCGAAGTCAAACCGTCCGCACGAGAATCGTTAGCTACCAGATCGGCAGCCACCACAACAGCACCGACAGGCAACCGGCCGCGGGACGTGTCACGTCGGCCATCTCGGGCATCGCCCGCTTCGCAGGCATGTCTTCGGAAGGCGACTGCACGGCCTCGCTGGTGGCGGGCGAACGGCTGGGCGACGGTGCCCCACGGATCGCATCGTACGGCGTTTTGCACATGGGGCAGGACATGACCGCCTCCTCGACCGGTTCGCCGCACAGGCTACAGACGTGGCCGCGCTCGGCTTCGTCTTCCCAGTCGGCAGGCAGTTCGGCGCGCGACTGGACATCGGCCAGCAACAGTGCCGCGCGGCCCGCGTTTTGGGCCAGGACATGCACCCGAATATGATCGCTTAGCCCGAGGCCGTTCAACGTGCCGCCCGCCTCAATGCCCTCGATCAACGACGCGATGCCCTCGGCTTCGAGCATGTGCTTGGCCAGATGCGCTTCGCTGACGCAACGGAAGGTGGCCACCGGAATAAAGCGGTCGTTGTTGTTCACCATGGCAGCCCTTTTGTCTCGGGGTGGTTCGCCTGCATCCACTCGAGCAGCCGCATCGGCTTTTGGCCCGGCGTCTCGATCCACCAGTGAAAGCCCAGTTTCGTCTTGGCCAACCGCGCAGCCATGTCCTTTTTTGTAGAGACGAGCAGCATCCAGAACAACGCCTCCTTGCGCGCGCTGGCGACCCAATCCGCGACCGGCTGCGTGTTCTTCAGGCCCGTTGTCAACGGAAGCGATTTACTCACGCCGATCTTGCCGCCGGCTTTCTCGATCGTGTTCAAGAGACTATCGGTGTAAGCGATCAGGTTCTTGTCGCGCGGCTTTCCCGCGCCGGCCAACTCCTTGAGTTGACGAATGTCCTCGGCCAACTCGGCCAAGACCTCGGACGACACCTGCACCCGGCTGACCACTTCCGGGAGAGTGTCGGCCACCAGCTCGGTCGTCTTGCGCGACCGCTCGACGATCACGGGAAGGTTGTCGTTGATCGACTCGCCTGCGGTGCGGACGACGCCGGCCGAGCGGCCCACTTGCACGCGAAGATCGTTGACCATCCAGAGAAGCGTCATCAGAAAGAT
>JBBQIA010000425.1:0-1637 GCA_038324485.1 Lysobacterales bacterium | reverse complement strand
AGGGCTGCGGCCGCACCGCACCACCGGGGCTGCTGATGATCGTTTCGATCTCGCCGGTTTGGCGGTCGAGGCGCTTGATGGCGTAGATCAAGCCATGGGGATTCTTGTTGTACTGAAAGGTGCTGCCGCCGCTCACGTCTTCGCTGAAGTACACGTGGCGGCCATCGGGCGAAACGGCCGGCTCGCCGAGGTCTTGCTGGTCGTTTTTCTGCGTCGTCAGCTTCAGGCCTTCGCCGCCGTCGCGGTGATACATCCACAACTCGCCGGTGCCCAAGGAGCGCATGCCGGTGAAGTGCTTGCGGCCGATCAAATACTGGCCGTCCGGCGTCCACGCCGGATTGTTCAAAAGCCGAAAGCGCTCCTTCGTCACCTGCACGGCATCGCTGCCGTCCGCGTCCATGCGCCAGAGGTTGTTGCCGCCATCGCGATCCGAGGTGTACGCAATCTCGCGACCGTCAGGCGAGAAGCGCGGCTGCACGTCCCAAGCCGGCCCGGAGGTTAGCCGCGTGGCGCGACCGCCCGACATCGGCAGGCGGTACACGTCGCCGAGCATCGAGAACACCAGCGAGCGGCCGTCGGGCGCCACATCGAGATCAAGCCAAGTGCCTTCGTCGGTGGTGAAGCGCACGGTTTTCGTCGGGCCGTGTTCGGCGTTGACGTCCCACGCGGGCGCGTCGGCGGCGTGGGCCTTGAAGGCGACGAGAGCGAGTGCGGTGGCAAGAGCGAGACGACAGGGACGCATGCGGGGTTTCCGTAGACCATGAATGCCCCGAGCGTAGCCGCTCACGGCGGTCGAGGGGTACCCCGCCCGACGCGCGCGCGGTATCGGCCTAATCGGCTGTGCTTTCCTCGCTCTCGAAGCGCGCTTCCAGCGCCGCAATGCGGGCCTCAAGGGCGGCGATGCGGGCCACCAGAGTCCCATCGTCGCGGGCCGCAGAGGGCGCACGCGGTTCGGACTGCGGCGGCGTCCATTCCACCGGACCGCACAGCAAATGAGCCCAGCGGCCTTCGCGCTGCCCGGCGCCTTTTGGCAGGGCGACGATGAAGCCACGCGTCGCCAAGCGCTCCATCGCGTGCGCCAGTTCATCGGGGTCGCTGTAGCGATACAGGCGCTCGCTGCGGGCCAGCAGTTCAGCGGCAGTTTGCGGCCCGCGCAGCATCAGCAAAGACAGAGCCGCCAATTGGCCGCGAGTGAGTTCCAGTTCGCGCGTGGCGGTGTGTTCAAAGCGCAGCACACGGGCGCCGTCCACGCGACGCACCAAGCCTTTAGTTTCCAGTCCGCGCAGGGCGCGCCCAATTTCGCCGATCTCCAGCGTCATCAGCGGCTCGCGGCTGGTCTTTTGATTCGCGGCCTGCATCGCCGCGTTTTCGGTGAGCGGATATTGCTCGGGCGTGGTGGCTTCTTTTTCCACGAGGCAGCCCAGCAGGCGGGCTTCCTCGGGATCAAGTCGCATGTCGGTGACGCTGCTCATGGTGATGCTCACATTCGAATTGCCGCCAGCCTAGCGGACTGACCGTGAGCGAAGGCCGGGCTTGACGGGAGATGCGGCCTCCGGCTTCACCGGATTTGCAGCCGCAACCCGGCAGCCTTGCACTCATGGAATGCACCCTCGTCTGGTTCAAGCGCGACCTGCGCG
>JBBQIA010000424.1:0-1652 GCA_038324485.1 Lysobacterales bacterium | reverse complement strand
AGCCGCTCTGGTTCGATCTCGAATGCGCCTGTCAGCATCCAAACGTCGCCGCGATGGCCCGACGCAGCCGCTCTGGTTCGATCTCGAATGCGCCTGTCAGCATCCAAACGTCGTAGTAGTCCTTCATGCGGCTGTTGGCCCGACCCAAGATCACCATCGCATGAAATTTCTCGGCGATGACAGTCTCGACTGGGTAGGCGCGCAGGTGAGGTGACGGCATGTCGAGCAGCACCGGCAGATCGATGTCCTCGACTCCCGGCTCGACGGCATCGCCGAAGCCGATGTCCACCGTGATCGGAATACGCGCACCCGCGAGCGCGGCCGTGGTGCGAAGCCGCGAGCCGCCGTACTCGACCTCTTCGCGGATGGCCTCGATCCTCAGCCCCTTCAAATCGAAGCTGACCCCGTCATCAACCTCAATTGCCATGATTTCGCGAAACGTGGCGAGCAGCGCATCCTCCGCCGCGTCCCCGAAACCAAGCAGGTCCACGTCGCGCGTCGCGCGGTGTGGCTCGTCGAACCAGATGGCAAGCAGCATCGCACCCTTCAGCACGAACCGATCGCGGTGCGGGGAGAGACTCAGCCGATACAGCAGGCGCTCCAGCGCATAGCGCGTGAGCAGCAGCTCCATCGGCTGGCCGCGCGCATGCGCCAGGTTCAACAGGCGCTGGCGCACCGAGGCGGCGACGTTGTTTGGACGTGGGGACTTGGGTTTTGGGCGATCAGGCATCACTGGTCAGCGCCATGAGGTAGGGCTCCATCGTGGCCCATACGCCTGCGGCTTCGGCGTCGCGCGCGATCTCCGCAGGTGTGGCCTTGCGCCGACGCAGCGCCTGGCGCAGGCCTTCGATGGCCAGCGCATCCCCCACCGTCCGACGGTAGCGGAACAGGTCGGCCACCGTCTTGGCAACACCGAACACAGGCACGAACGTGCCGCCGATCTTCTTGCGTTCGACGCTGCGGCGCAGAAGCTCGTCAGAGAAGCGGGCGATGCGGATCGGCGGATAGGTCAGCCGAGGCCGCCAGTCCTTGCGCCCGATGGCAATCCAGACTTTCGGCGGCGTCTGGTCGGTGAGCCCGTGGAACGCGAGGGCAGAGGCCAGGCAGATGACGCCTTTGGGCACCAGCCGGGCCGCTTCTGCCAGTGACTGCTGGTCGTCTAGCGCGGCATCAGGAAGTTGGTAGAGCCCTCGGGCGAGGCGCACGACCTCGCCGGCACGCTCCATGCGGCCGACCGTGGTGGCGGTAATGCCCGCCTCACTGAACTCAGCGAGCCGCGTCATCCCCTGCCGCTTGAGCAGCGCCAGCGCCTGAGTACGCTGGGTGGAGGTGCGTGCAGTGCTGGAAGTGCTGGAAGTGCTGGAGGGGGGCATGTTACGAATCCTCGGGCGAATCAACGAAACGTCCGAGCATTTATACCACTTCAGCGGGACTGCAGGGAACGCGCCGCTGATCGGCATTCGACCGCGGGCTCAGTCGCCATCGGATGATGTGGCCGCCGAGACGGCAGCGGTGGCATCGCTTCGCTCGCTGGATTCCAAAGCCACATCGGCGCCGAAGGATCGCCCACCTGAAGATGCCGCCCGCTGTCCTCGATGCCCGCGTGAACGACGAAGAGCAGCGGTGCCGAACTCTCGCAGTCGGTCAGCGTT
>JBBQIA010000423.1:0-1653 GCA_038324485.1 Lysobacterales bacterium | reverse complement strand
ACGGAAGCTCAGTGGCAGCGCCTGCTCACGCAGGATGCGCGAGGCGCCGACAAACACCAGCGGCACGCGCTGATTGCCAACGGCCATCGTCGCGCCGCCGATGTTGGACGCCAGCGCAGCGTCGTAGGCCAGCACCTCGATGCGCAGCCGGCTGGGGTCGACGATCTCGAAGACCAGTTCGCGTGCATCGACCACCTGACCGGCCACCACATTGGCCGACGCGATCACGCCCGCCACCGGCGCCCGCAGCGCCTCGCGGGTCGACAAGCCACTGCCGACAGCCGCGATGCGCGCCGCCAGGCTGGTAGCGTCGCTGTCGGCTGCTTCGATCTCCTTGCGCGGCACGGTGTCCGTCAGCGCCTGCAGGCGTGCGCTGCGCTTGTCGGCCAAGTCCTTGGCGGCGCGCAGTTCGGCCAACTGCGCGGCTTGATTCGCGCGCTCGATCGGCGCTGCCGTCGTTGCGACATAGGCCAGCACCTCACCCTGGCGCACCGCCTGCCCGGGGTGGGGCAGGCCACGCGGCCCGGGCTCGATGCGGCCGGCGTTCAGCGCTTGCACCAGGCCGCCGGCATTCGGGTCCATCAGCACGCGGGCGCCCAGTTCCACCGTGCGCGGCAGTTCAGCGGCTGCGGTGACCACCGTGCGCACGCCCAGCTGGCGCTGCGCGGGCTTGGGCAGGAAGACGCTGCCGTCGGGCTGGCGCTGCGGCCCGTTGGCGCTGGGCGCTGCGGGCGCGTCACCATGGTCATGGCCTGGTCCGGCATCGGCGTTGGGGATGCCTGCCAGGACGATCAGCACGCCAACGAGGGAAGCAATCAACGGGCGCTTCATGCTGCACCCGTCACGCGAACGCTGCGCGCCTGCACCACGCGCCGGCCGCCCCAGGCGAGCAGCAACAGGACGAGCACACCCCCGGCGCCCCAGCCGGCGAACTCCGTCCACCCGTGCGTGTGCGCGGCATCATCGGTGTGTGCGTCTTCATGGATGTCGAGCTCACCGGCCAACAGGTCTGTCTCGTTGCCGGCGGTCAGCATCGCGGTGACGGGCAGCACGCCGGGCACCGGTGGCTCGGGCAGTTCGACCACGTACAAGTCGTCGCCCAGCGGCGCCGCCATGAACTTCGCGCTGCCGATCTCCAGCTCGATCTGTGCGCCGCGCACCGGGTTGTTGTCGGCGAACCGGTCGAGGTAGAGCGTGATCTGCTTGCCGTTGAGCACGCCGACGAGCTCGAAGGTTTCGGACACCGCCGAGAAGCGCGGCAGCGCCTGGCCGACGGTTACGGGGGCCTCGTCGCCATGGTCATGGCCAGGGCCCGCCCAGGCGGGTGCGCTGGCGAGCAAGGCTGCAAGCAGCAGTGCGGCCAGGGTGTGTGGGATGTTCATTGAAGTGCTCATCAAGGGTTGAATGGGTGGCGTCACGGGGGGGTCACTGCGGCAGCAGACCCAAGGCCTGCCGGAACGCGGAGATGGCGGCCGCGAGTTCGATGCGGGTGCGTGCTGCCTGGCGTTCGGCCTCGGCGGCTTCGGCCTCGATGCGCAAACGTGTCGGCAGGTCGGTTTCACCCAGCCGGAACGACTTGTCGAAGAAGCCGCGCGACTCGCGGGCCAGCCGGGCGCGGCGCTCGGTCGCGTCCAGCTGAGTGCGCGTGCCTTG
>JBBQIA010000422.1:0-1659 GCA_038324485.1 Lysobacterales bacterium | reverse complement strand
AAACCGCTCAGACATTGACGCCCACCACGCGCCGTCTGCCGCGGCGAAGCCCGTGCCGGCGGCCGCCGGCGGTGATCCGGCGTGACCGGCTGCAGCAATGAGGTCGGCAAGAAGGACACCCGGCGCCTCACTGATCGGCAGCAGACGTTCCAATCCTTGAAGGGCGGGCAGACCCTCGGCGTCAGCCTCGAAGGCGCCCACGTAGAGCTCGCCCATGCGGGCGTCGATGGCGGCCAGCACCGGGCCGTCAACCACGAAAGGCTCGGCCAAGGCGGCGAGGGTCGAGACCGGCAGCACCGGGCGATCCAGCCCCAGCGCGATGCCCTGCACCAAACTGATGGCCAGCCGCACGCCGGTGAACGCGCCGGGCCCGATGCCCACGGCCAGCGCGTCGATGCGCGAACGCGCAATACCGGCCTCGGCGATAAGGGCCTCGGCCCACGGCAGGGCCAGTTCGATATGGCGGCGCGGCGCGATTTCATGGCGCAACTGCAGGCGGCCGTCATGCCAAAGCGCGACCGAACAGGCTTCGGTGGCGAGCTCAAACGCCAGCAGGGTGCTGCCGGACTCAGACGGCATCGACCGGCTCCGTCGCAGGGATGGTGTCGAAAAATGCCTGCACGTCTTCGATGGCGCGCGTGCGCCGAAGCGGCGGCAGACTAGCCATGAACACGCGGCCATAGGGCTTGCTGACCAAACGCGGGTCGCACAGCACCAGCACGCCGCGATCGTCATGGCGGCGAATGAGGCGGCCGACGCCCTGCTTCAGCGCAATGGCCGCCGACGGCACCTGCTCGGCAATGAACGGATTGCCGCCGCGACGACGCACGGCATCCAGCCGCGCTTCCAGCACCGGGTCACCGGGGGCGGCAAAGGGCAGCTTGTCGATGACGACGACCGACAGCGCTTCGCCAGCAACGTCCACGCCCTCCCAAAAACTGGCGGCGCCCAGCAGCACGCCATTGCCGCTGGCGCGAAATTGTTCGATCAACTGCAGGCGCGGCGCGGTGCCCTGCACAAACAGAGGCCACGGGCCGTCGGCAAGCAGCGCGGCGGCCTCGCGCAGGGCGCGGTGGGAGGTAAACAGCAGAAAAGCGCGGCCTTTCGAGGCCTCCAGCACGGGCCGCACGGCCGCCACGACGCGCTCGGTGTAATCGCGCGACGAGGGCTCCGGCAGGGACGGCGGGAAATACGCCAGCGCCTGATTCGGCCAGTCGAATGGGCTTTCTTGCAGGAGGGTGCGCGGCTCGTCGAGACCCAACTTCCAAGAGATGTGCTTGAGGTCACCGCCGACGGCCAAGGTGGCTGAAGTGAAAATCCACGCGGCGCGGCTTTGCTGGCGATAGCGACGCAGCGGGCCGGCCACGTCCAGCGGCGTGATCGACAGGGCGAAGCCGCGTTGGGTGAGCTCAAACCAGCGCACTTCGCCGTGCGAGGCCGCTGCATCGGGCTCGTCATCGTCGCTGCGATGGTCATCATCGCCACGGGTTTCATCATGGCCGTCGTCACCGTCGGCGCTGGACCCATCCAGCAGACCGGGCACGCCCTGACACCACGTGCGCCAGCGGGTTTGGAACAGCTCAAGGCGGGTCAGAGCGGCGCCGAATTCAGGCGCAGCCTCTTTCAACGGGCCGATCGCGGCGGCTAGCGCGGCCATCG
>JBBQIA010000421.1:0-1665 GCA_038324485.1 Lysobacterales bacterium | reverse complement strand
CTGCGCGTCGTCGATCACGCCCCGCTGCTTGCGGCGGCGGCGCGGGGTGGCGCCGTGCTGCCGCTCTATGTGATCGAGCCCGAACTGTGGGCGCAGGACGACGCCAGCGCGCGGCAGTGGGACCTATTTCGCGAGGCCTTGGTCGAGCTTCAGCGTGAACTGGCTGCGCTGGGCGCACCCCTGCACCTATTTTTTGGCGAGGTTATCGACGCTTTCGCTGAGATCCATCGCACGCACCGCATCACCGAAGTGCACGCCCATGAGGAAACCGGCAACGCGTGGACCTTCGCCCGCGATCGCCGCGTGGCCGGATGGCTTCGGCAGCAGGGCGTGGCTTTTGTCGAACATCCCAATGGCAGCACCGTGCGGCGCTTGGCCCGCCGCGACGGCTGGGTGCGTCACTGGGAACGGCACAACGGCGCGACGCCCTTGCCAGCACCGTCGGCACTGCGTGGCGTCGATCTACTGCCAATCTTCAACGCCCTGCCTAGCGCGCAAGAACTGGGACTGCCTGACGATTTTTGCCCGGGCCGTCAGCCCGGCGGCCGCGAATCGGCGCTGCGCCTGCTGGGTAGCTTCGTGGACGGCCGCGGCAGCGACTACTCGCGCGGCATGAGCAGCCCCATCAGTGCGCCGAAAGTCTGCTCGCGGCTGTCGGTGCACTTCGCAACCGGCACGCTGTCGATCCGTGAAGCCACCGCCGCCGCTCGTGCCGCAGCCGAGGCGGGCTTGGCCACGCCGTCTCGCGCGCTGCGCAGTTTTGAGTCTCGCCTGCATTGGCAGGGGCACTTCATGCAAAAGCTCGAGAGCGAGTCAGCCATCGAGTTCCGCAACGTCCACCGCGGCTTTGACGGCCTGCGCGAAAACGACTTCGATGAGGCTGCGTTTAGCGCTTGGGCCAGCGGCCACACCGGCTGGCCTTTTGTCGATGCCTGCATGCGCCGCTTGGCCGCCACCGGCTGGATCAATTTCCGCATGCGCGCCATGTTGACGGCCGTGGCCAGCTACCACTTGTGGCTGCACTGGCGGCCGACCGGCCTGCATCTGGCGCGCTTGTTCACCGACTACGAGCCCGGCATCCACTGGCCGCAGGCGCAGATGCAAAGCGGGGTCACTGGCATCAACGTGCCGCGCATGTACAACCCGCTCAAGCAGGGCCTCGACCAAGACCCCGAAGGCCATTTCGTGCGGCGCTGGGTGCCGGAACTGGCCGCGCTGCCCGCGCCGTGGATTCACCAGCCTTGGGCCATGCCGACGGACCAGCTCGCGCGCCACGGCATCGTGCTCGACCGCGACTACCCGCGCCCGGTTCGTGACCACGTGGCGGCCGTGCGCGAGGCCCGCGCCAAGCTGTCTGACTGGTGGCGCGAAACGCCGGGCCTGCGCGACGAAGCGCGTCGCGTGCTGGAGCGCCACGGCAGCCGCATGCGTCAGGCCCGACCAAAATTAGAGGCCGCAAAAAAGAAACGCCCTGCGTCGCAAGAAACGACGCAGGGCGATCTGTTCGGCGGCGGCTGAGTGCCGCTTACCGGTGCCGCTTAGAAGTTGTAGCTCACGCGACCGTAGAGGAAGCGGCCCGAACGACCGAAGGGCGAGTAGTTCGAGAACGGGGTGTTGCCGGTCGAGTTGAGGCTCGGCGGCAGACCATCCGGGTACTTGTCGGTC
>JBBQIA010000420.1:0-1678 GCA_038324485.1 Lysobacterales bacterium | reverse complement strand
GCCACCGCCGCGCGCCGGTTGACCCAAGCCGGCTGGTCGGTGCAGGTACTCGACAAGGGCCGTGGCCCCGGCGGGCGCCTGAGCACGCGACGCGTCGGGGAGGGTGGGTTTGACCACGGTGCCTCCGCGATCTCCGCACAGCACCCTGACTTCATCGAATGGCTGGCCGAGCAAGAGGCCAAGGGTCGCGCTGCGCGTTGGGTTCCGCGCACGCAGAGCGATCCGCTGGGAACAAGACCGGAGGGATGGGTGGGTGTTCCCGGCATGAATGCGCTGGTGTCGGCGACCCTTGAGGGTCTAGCGCCGCAGTGGTCGCAGACGGTGGCCACCCTGCGTCGTCACGACGGCATCTGGCGCGCGTTCGATGCCGAGGGCCAAGAGTTGGGGGCGGCACCGATGCTGGTGCTGGCCATCCCAGCGCCGCAGGCACGTTCGCTGCTGCTCGCGTCGGACGCCTCCGCTGAAACCGAAGACGTGGACGCGCTACGTGGCTTGCTGGACGACTTGGCGGCGTTTCGCTATCGCCCCTGTTGGGCCGCGATGTTCACCACGTCCGCGCCCGAAAGCGACGCGCCCTTTGATCTTCTTTGCCCCGCCGATGGCGCGCTGGCTGCCGCCTATCGTGAGGCCGCAAAGCCCGGCCGGCCCGAGGTGGGTCATTGGGTGCTTCACGCCGATGAGGCGTGGAGCGAAACGCATCTGGAGGACTCCGCCGAGTCGGTGGCGCAGGCGCTGGGTGCGGCATTTTTGGCGGCCAGCGGCCTCTCGGCTGATGCGGCGCACACCGTTTTCGCCCATCGCTGGCGCTATTCGCGGCCTGTCGGCGCTCTGGCGCAAACGGCTATTCCGGCCGCCGGGCTGTTTCTCGCGGGCGACATGGTGGGCGATGCGACGGTGGCCTCAGGCGAAGCCCGTTCCAGCGCTAAGGCCGGCCTTAACGCCGAGCGCGCATGGCTCAGCGGGCGCGCGGCTGCGGAGGCCTGCCTCGCGGCAGGCGCCCTGCTTCAGCCGAAGTCGTAGTTCATCAGCGGGCCGGCGGCGGCCAAGAAGTCGCCTTCCACATAGTCGACGCCGATGCCGAACAGCACGGTCATGCTGGCCGCGTCCTGCACGTAATGCACCACGCAGAGCTTGCCCAGTTCGCGGGCCTTTTCGGCGAACTCGCGCACCTTGGCTTGGTTCTCTGGGCTCTTCGACAGATCAGCGATGTAGCTGCGATCAATCTTGATCACGTCCGCTTGGATGTGCTGCAAGAGCTGGAACGAATTGAGCCCGGTGCCGAAGTGCTCAAGCGCCAATCGCACGCCGGCGCCGTGCAGCGTTTGCGCGAAGCTTTGGATGGCTTTGAGGTGGGTAAACACCGAGGGTTCATGCAGTTCGAGCACCAGACGCTCGCCGGGAATGCCGGCAGCCTTCACCGCGTCGACGATTTCCTGCCCTAAGTGCTCGTCAGCAGAAATCGATTCCGGGCCAACCTTGATGAATAACGTGGTCGCGTTACCCGCCGCTTGGCGCTCGGCGATCACGGCGATGGCGCGGCGAATGACCCAGCGATCGATCTCTGGCCCCATGCCTTGCTCAAGGGCCAAGGGCAGGAAGGTGCCGGGCGAGACGATTT
The DNA here is from genome assembly GCA_038324485.1 of Lysobacterales bacterium. Taxonomy (GTDB): domain Bacteria; phylum Pseudomonadota; class Gammaproteobacteria; order Xanthomonadales; family Xanthomonadaceae; genus Silanimonas. The sequence goes on along the minus strand of JBBQIA010000420.1, from coordinate 60 downwards.
CGCCGCTCGCGGCTTTTAGGCGCAGATAGGCCTCGTAGGTTTCGCCGGGGTCGCCGCTCA
>JBBQIA010000419.1:0-1684 GCA_038324485.1 Lysobacterales bacterium | reverse complement strand
GGCGGGCGGCGACAATTGCGAGAGCTGATGTTTGGCCTTCTCTGCGTAGTCATAGCCGACGACGCGCAGGTAGATGCCAACCGGGATAATCGCGTAGCCAACGAAGATGGCGACGCTCGCGGCTTTCGCGAAGCACTGGACGCGTGGCTCCCAAACATGGTTGCGGAAACCGAGTGATTGAAACATCGCCGCCAGACCGTGACCGAGGTGCATGAAGAGCATCGCCTGGGCGATGAGGTAGAACAGCGTCACCCACCAGACCTGGAACCCAAGGATCATCATCGCGTAAACATCCGGCACGCTCTCGCCATCGAGAATTGTGGTCAGCTTACGGAAGTCGCCCTGGCCGTTGATGCCGGGCAGCAGCGCGGTAAAATGCGCGAGGTGATAGACCACGAACGCCAGAATCACCAACCCGCTCACCAGCATGTAACGCGAGCGGGCAGTGGAACCGTAGGCTGAGCCGCCCGCGTAACCGACCGGCCGCGCTTCCTTGTTCAAGGCCGCGAGCGTGACGGCGGCGGCGATGTGCAGACCGACGCACGCGAGAAGACCGAGGCGCGCACCCCAGACCATGCCGGGCTTCGACTTGAGGAAGTGGGCGTAAGTGTTGATGAGTTCGGGCTGGCCGAACACTTGGAGGTTGCCCAGCAAGTGTCCGATGACGAAGACGAACAAGGCACAGCCGGTAAGGGCCATGATGTATTTCTTCCCCAAGGAGGATTGCCAGACTCGGTTGATTAGATTCATGGAGTCGTAGCCGGACACTTCCGGCTGATAATTTACAAATCTATGAAGTCACGCGCCGGCAAGTCAACGAAGGGAGACAAGTATAAGCGAAACTTTGCCGCTGGTGAAGGACGCTAATCGGCCAGCCGGACGGTGGAAGCGCCTCAAGCGTCCTCAAGCACGGCGGCAAGCGAACTGACCACACAGTCACCGCCCGGCCCGGCCTTGCGATCGAGAAGCAATGACCTCATCCCGGCAGCGCGCGCGCCATCGAGATCTTCCCTCCGACTGTCACCGATGTGGAGGATGGTCTCCGCAGGCAGATCGAGGGCAGCGGCGGCGCGCTGAAAAATCTCCGGCGCAGGTTTCGTGAAACTCGCTTCCTGGGAAATGACGATGGCGTCGAAGCATTCGACAAGCCCCAGCTTCCCCAGGAGCGGTCGCAGACGCTCGTCCCAGTTCGAGACGATGGCGAGCTTCCAGCCACGCTCACGAACCGCAGCCAGGGTCGGCCTCACATCATCGAACACCCGCCACGGCTCGACCGTGGCGAACACTTCATACATCGCGTCGAAGCACGACGCGCCTGGGGGTTCCGGCCAAAGTCCCGCGAAGGAATGGTTCACCAATTCCCGCCAGGCTTCGCGCGAATAATCGAATTCACGACGCGCTTTCCACGCGGCGGCAAACTGCCGGTTCAACTGCTCCGGCGCGACGCCTGTGATGCCGAACTGTTCAGCGACTCCGGCATAGACGTGGCCGACGGACGGCCAAGGTTCAATCAACGTTCCACCCACATCGAAGCTCACCGCGCTAATGGCCGCAGGTTTGGTCACGGCTCCGTGCCCTCGCTCAACCGTGCCCGCAACGTCTCCGCCGAGACTTCTCCTTCCCAACGGCTGACGACGAGCGTGGCGACACCGTTGCCAATGATGTTCGTCAGCGCCCGGCATTC
>JBBQIA010000418.1:0-1687 GCA_038324485.1 Lysobacterales bacterium | reverse complement strand
GCGCGGGACGGCATCGACGCCGACTTGGCCGAGAAGATGATCGCCGCACAGGCCAGCCGCGCCGAGCGTCTGGCGCTGGCCGACGACGTGCTGGTGAATCTGGGCCGCCCCGAGGACTTGGCGGCAGCGGTGGGGCGCTTGGATGGGCGGTGGCGGTGATGCAGCAACCCGCTGCACGAGCGGCGGCTTACTCGCTCCGCGCATAGCCCGCCTCGCGCTGCGCGCGAATGGCCAGAACGAACACCGTGTCGACCACCGCGACGTAGCGATACAGGGCCACGTAGCCGCGCGCATCGCGGCCCATCACCAGCTCGCGCATGGCCTCGCCCTGCGGACGGCCAATCAGCGGATTGGAGCGCAGCACGTCGATGGCCTCGACCATGCCGCGCAGTCGGTCTTCCACCCCGCTTGCGTCATGGGCCAACAGATGATCAGCAATCCGACTTAGATCGTCGGCCAGCTCAGGCGCCAGCCTGATCAGCGCCACGGCTATTTCGCACGCGCCAGCAGCGACGCGCGGTACTCATCCCAATCCAAGGTTTCGCCCGTTTCCACGATGCGCGCATAGCGACGTTCGGCTTCGTCGTGGAAATCGGCTTGGCGCTCGGCGGCTTCGGTTTTCTCGGCGATGGCTTCGAGGATGAAGCTGTGCGGACTGGTGCCGGCCCGCCCCGCCGCTTCCGCGATGCGGGCCTTCAGCTCATCCGGTAGGCGAATGGTGGTGGTGCTCATGGGGGGCTTCCGGTATTGGGCGCTGTTGGAACCGTAGCACAGGTGTGACACAACGACGGTGCAAGGTGGCGGGCTGGCTAGTCGCCCCAAAACGCGCGAATGCCGGCCACGCCCTGCGCGCCGTGTCGGCGGGCTTCGACGAGGTCCTGCGGGCCGACGCCGCCAATGGCGAACACCGGCACGCTGACTGTGGCGCGCAGGCGCTCGAAGGCGGCCCAGCCCAAAGCGGGTTCGCCGGGATGACTGGGCGTGGGCAGCACAGGCCCCAGAAGTACGTCGTGGACGCTCAAGGCTTCGGCCAAGGCCAGCTCGGCCGCGTCGTGGCAGGCGCCCGACACCGGGCGCCCTGCGGCGCGGCACTCGGCGACCCGCGCCGGGGTGTCGGCGTGATGAAGCTCCGAAGCCCGCAGGTGCAGGCCGCAGCCCCACTCTCGGGCCAGATCGGCGGATTCGTGGCCGTGCAGATGCAGGGCGGCGCCTGACTCGCGGCAGAGGGTGGCCAGGGCGAGGCCCAAACGCGCGCGCTGAGCATCGCGATCACGCGACAGGCGCAGCTGCACGCGTCGCAGGCCGTCCTGAAGCAGCGCGGCGATACGGCCAAGGAAGGCCGCCTCGGCCTCGGGGGTCTCGTCGGGAATAGGAGTGATAAGCACGGCGTCCGGGCCGCGCAGGGCCGCCACGATGGGACGGTCGGCGGGTGGCATCGGGTAGCTCGCCAATTCATCCACCGCCACCCAGGCCAGTGCGGCGTGTTCCAAGGCCTTCGGGGTGCCGGTGGTTTGCAGTCGATGCCAGGTGTCCAGCCGAAGCTGAATTCGGGGCGGCGGCGATACAGCAGCCACCGGCACGCAAATCAGCGGCTCGGCGTCGAGCACCTCGATGCCCAACTCTTCGCGAAGTTCGCGCTTCAAGGCCTCTAGGGCCGACTCGCCGTGCTCGACCTTGCCACCGGGAA
>JBBQIA010000417.1:0-1693 GCA_038324485.1 Lysobacterales bacterium | reverse complement strand
ATGTCATTGGCGCCCGGGCAGCAGTAGCGCGCGTAGTACCAGCTCGACTCCATGAAGGTGTCGAAGGTGTCGGTCTCGCGCTCGAAGTGCTGGCCAGTGGCGGGGTCGATGACCTGACGCCATTCCGGATTCGATTTGATCGGCGAGCCCACGCCTTCAAAGCGCACGTCCTCGGGCAGCACGACCGGCAGCTGATCTTCCGGCACCGCGTGCGCGTTGCCGTCAGCGTCGTAGCGCATCGGAATCGGGCAGCCCCAGTAGCGCTGACGCGACACGCCCCAGTCGCGCAGGCGGAAGTTCACCCGGCGAGTGCCGTTTGCGCCCAGCAGTTCGGCCGCGCGCTCGAAGGCGGCTTTGAAGCCAAGGCCGTCCATCGCACCGGAGTTCACCGTGCGCAGGCTGGCGGTGGTCTTGTCGCCGTACCAATCCTGCCAGCGCTCGGCGTCATAGGTTTCACCGTCAACCGCGATGACCTGCGTGATCGGCAAGCCGTACTTCGTCGCAAATTCGAAATCGCGCTCGTCGTGACCGGGCACGGCCATCACCGCGCCGGTGCCGTAGCCCATCAGCACGAAGTTGGCGATCCACACCGGCACCTTGGCGCCGCTGATCGGATGAATGGCGAACAGGCCCGTGGCGATGCCGCGCTTTTCCTGCGTTTCCAGCTCAGCTTCCGACACGCCGCCCTGCTTGCAGCCGGCGACGAAAGTCGCGACCTCAGGATTCAGCGCGGCAGCTTTGGCGGCCAGCGGATGCTCGGCGGCCACGGCCAGATAGGTCACGCCCATCAGCGTGTCGGGGCGGGTGGTGAACACCACCATCGGCTCGGGTTCGCCTTCGACCGCAAAGGCAATTTCCAAGCCTTCCGAACGGCCGATCCAGTTGCGCTGCATGGTCTTGACCGACTCGGGCCAGCCGGGCAGCGCGTCAAGGCCGTCGAGTAATTCCTGCGCGTAGTCGGTGATCTTCAAAAACCACTGCGGAATTTCGCGCTTTTCCACCAGCGCGCCTGAGCGCCAGCCGCGACCGTCCACCACCTGCTCGTTCGCCAGCACGGTCTGGTCGATCGGGTCCCAGTTCACCACGCTGTTTTTGCGGTAGACCAAGCCCTTGGCAAACAGGCGAGTGAAGAACTGCTGCTCCCAGCGGTAGTACTCCGGCGTGCAGGTGGCCAGCTCGCGCGACCAGTCGTAGGCATAGCCCAGCGACTTCAACTGTGCGCGCATCTTGTCGATGTTGGCGTAGGTCCACTTCGCCGGCGCTGTCTGATTCTTGATGGCGGCGTTTTCCGCCGGCAGGCCGAACGCGTCCCAGCCCATCGGCTGCATCACGTTGAAGCCCTGCATACGCTTGAAGCGGCTAATGACGTCGCCAATCGTGTAGTTGCGCACGTGACCCATGTGCAGCGCGCCCGAGGGGTACGGCAGCATGCACAGCGCGTAGTACTTGGGCTTGGTGGGGTCTTCGACCACTTCGAAGGCGCGGGCGGTGGCCCAGCACTGCTGGGCGGCGGCCTCTAGAGCCTGCGGTTGGAAGGCGTTGGCGTCGGCAATCGCGTCTTGGGCGGCGGGGTCGGTGGCGGCGTCTTGCATGGGTCCGGGGCGGCTTCGCCCATTGAAAAAACAGCTAGCAAGATTACCGCACGGGGCGCGCAACCGCTCACTGGGGCAGCTTCGGGGAAAAAGCCGCGATC
>JBBQIA010000416.1:0-1698 GCA_038324485.1 Lysobacterales bacterium | reverse complement strand
AGGTGAGGTGCGTTTGCTGATTGCCGCTCTGGCCCTCGCCGTGGCGTCGGTGACCACGATTAGTTTCTTGACCGACCGCGCCGAGCGCGCGTTGACGCTGGAAGCCAACAGCCTGCTGGGCGCTGATGCCGTGCTGCGCTCCGATGCGCCCTTTGCCGACGAGACGCTGAGCTTGGCCGCGCAGCCCGGCCTGAGCACGGTGCAGACCGTCGAATTTCCGAGCATGTTGCGCGTGGGCGACCGCCTGCGGCTGGGCGAGCTTCGCGCCGTGGGCCGCGACTTTCCGCTGCGCGGCGCCTTCGTGTTGGACGACCAAGACGGACGTCGCGAATCGACCCAAGGCCCCGAGCCGGGCACGCTGTGGATGACCCGCAGCGGCGCCAGCACCTTGGGTGCGCGCTTGGGCGACACGGTGACGGTCGGTGCGGCCGAATTCCGTTTGGACGCCCTGATCGAACAGGAGCCCGACGGCGCGCTGGACTATTTCAACGTGGCGCCAAAGGTGGTCTTCGCGCTGGACGACCTGCCGGCGACGGGCCTTGTGCAGCCCGGCAGCCGAATCGCGTGGCGTCTGTTAGTGGCCGGCGACGCCAACGCCGTCGAAGCCTTTTCGGCGGGCGCTCGCGAGTCGCTGGGCCGCGGTCAGCGCCTTGAATCGGCCTCGGAAGGACGCCCCGAAATTCGCCGCGCGCTCGACCGCGCCGGTCGCTTTCTGGGCTTGGCCACCTTAGTGGCCGTGATCCTTGCCGCCATCGCCGTGGCCATGGCCGCGCGACGGCACAGCGCGCGTCATCTGGATGCCTGCGCCGTCATGCGCTGCTTGGGCGCCAGCCAGCGAACCATCGTGCAGGTGCAGGTGGGGTCGCTGCTCTTGCTTGGATTCTTGGGCAGCAGCATCGGCGTGGCCATTGCGTGGACGCTGTCCTTCGGCATCGGTCAGTGGCTGGGGCGAGCGTTGGGCCTCGACGTGCCCTCGTCGGGCCTAGCGCCGATTCTGGCTGGCTACGCCGTGGGTTTGACCGTGCTGGTGGCCTTTGCCGTGCCGCCGGTTCTGGCCTTGCGCCGCGTCCCAGCGCTTCGCGTGCTGCGCCGCGACCTCGACGTGCGCGAGCCCAGCGCCATCGTGCTGACGCTGCTGGCACTCGGAGGATTTTCGGCCCTGCTGTGGTGGCAGGCCGACTCGCCGGAATTGGCCGGCGCCATGCTGGGCGGGCTCTTGGCCACCTTCGCCGTATTGGCCCTCTTGGGCTATGCCTTGGTGCGCAGCATCGGCACCCTGCGACCGTATTTGCGTGGGCCGTGGCGTTACGGCTTGGCCAACGTCAGCCGCCGCGCGGTCACCACGGTGGCGCAGGTGAGCGCGCTCGGTCTCGGACTAATGGCCCTGCTGGTGCTGACCTTCGTGCGCACTGATCTGCTGTCGCGCTGGCGCGATGCTCTGCCGCCCGACGCACCCAATCGCTTCGTCATCAACGTGCAGCCTGGCCAAATGGCGCCGCTCCGCGCGTTTCTTGAAGACGAAGGCATCGCCGAGCCCGTGATCTACCCGATGATCCGTGGGCGCTGGGTGTCGAAGGACGGCGTGGCGGTGTCGAGCGAAGATTTCGCCGAAAGCGAGCCCCGCGCACGGCGCTTGGCCGAGCGCGAGTTCAACTTGAGCAGCGCCGAAACCTTGGGCGACGACAACCAGGTGGTGGC
>JBBQIA010000415.1:0-1702 GCA_038324485.1 Lysobacterales bacterium | reverse complement strand
TGTCGACAAAACCAAGTCGGCGCCAGTGACCGTGATCGTGGCGCAGGACATGGCCTTCTACGAGAAGCTGCCCGAGCTGTTCCCGCACGCCGACGCGCGCAGCTGGTTCGTCGGCAACGACGCGCTGATCGAGAGCACCGCATTCCGCAACGCCACCTTGCAGGGTGCTTACTTGATCATGGCGGCGCGCGCGCTGGGTCTCGACACCGGTGCGATGTCGGGCTTTGACAACGCCAAGGTCGACGCGGCCTTCTTCGCCGGCACCACGATCAAGTCGAACTTCCTGATCAATCTGGGCTACGGCGATGCCGCTGGCCTGTTCCCGCGCTCGCCGCGCTTGGCGTTTGCCGACGCCGCGCGCATCGCTTGATCCATTGGCCGCACCGCGCGCGCCATAGGGCGCCGCGTCATTCCTTGCTTGGAGTCCCCATCATGAAGAAGTCTCTGCTCGCCGCAGCTCTCGCGACCGTCATCGCCACGCCCGCCTTCGCCGCGGATGCGTTTAAGTTCGACGCCGGTCATACCTATATCGGCTTCGAGATCGACCACCTCGGTTTCTCGCAGACCTTGGGTGAGTTCACCCAGTACGACGGCACCCTGATGCTGGACCGCAGCGACCTGGCCAAGTCGTCGATCGAAGTGAACATCGATACGGCCAGCATCGACACCGACCAAGACGATTTCGATGAGCACCTGCGCGGCGCCGATTTCTTTAACGTGGCGCAGCACCCGTCGATGGCCTTCAAAAGCACGAAGGTCGAAGACGCGGGCGACGGCATGCTGAAGGTCACCGGCGACTTCACGATGCTCGGCCAGACCCACCCGGTCGTGCTCGACGTGAAGCTCAATAAGGTGGCGCCGCATCCGTTCCGCCCGACGGTTGAAGTGGCCGGCTTTTCGGCCCGCACCACCATCGATCGCACGACCTGGGGTCTCGACAAGTACGCCCCGGCCGTCGGTGCGGCGGTGACGATTCGCATCGAAACCGAGTTCAATCGCGACCTGCCGGCGCAGTAAAGCCGAGCGCGAGCGGGGCATCGTCGGCACAATGCGGCGATGCCCACGCTCTTTCGCCCCGCCGCTGAACGCGGCCGCCTGACCGACCCCGGTTGCACGGGAACCGCCGCGTTTAGTCACGGCAGCGCCTTCGATCGCGAGTGGCTGGGCTTTCACGCCCTGCGCGTGTTGAATCGCATGGAGATGGCGCCCGGCGCGCGCTGGCCGGCGGCACGCCGCGCCAATATGGAATTGCTCACGCTGGTGCTGGCTGGTCGCTATCGCGTGCAGTCGGAGGCCGGCGATTCTGGGCCGGTGTTGGCCGGCCAATGGCATCGCTTGGGTGCTGGCGTTGGTGTCGACGTGGTCGAGGAAAACGACGATGCCGCCGCGTCCTGCCTTTTTTTGCAGCTGTGGGTACAGCCGGCGCGCAGCAATGCCGTCCCGGTTCAAGCGCTTGCCGCACCGACGGTCGGTCAGTCGCGCATTGCCGCGCCGGTCGGCGCGCTGCTGCCTTGGGGGGCTTTGGCCACGGTGCGCCGCGAAAGCGTGGTGCCCGGCGGCGTCTTCGCCGTGCCTGACACGCGCGATGGCGCCTGCTGGGTGGAAGTCATCGGCGGCGAACTGGCCCTCGGCGGCCGCTTCTTGCGCGGCGGCGACGGCGTGGGATTTTCTGGTGAGCGCGCCGCCGCGTTGGTCTCGTCCT
>JBBQIA010000414.1:0-1703 GCA_038324485.1 Lysobacterales bacterium | reverse complement strand
GACGCTGCGAATGGACTGGCCGGAGTGCATCAGGTCGAAGGCCTCGTTGATGCGCTCCAGCGGCATCGTGTGGGTGACGAACGGGGCCAAATCGATGCGCCCCGCCATGGCGTCTTCGACCATGCCCGGCAGCTGCGAACGCCCCTTGACGCCACCAAAAGCAGTGCCCAACCAGCGACGCCCGGTCACCAGCTGGAAGGGCCGCGTGCTGATCTCCTGCCCCGAACCGGCCACGCCGATGATCACCGACTGACCCCAGCCGCGATGCGAACTTTCCAGCGCCGCGCGCATCACCTGCACATTGCCGATGCACTCAAAGCTGTGGTCGACGCCCCAGCCGGTCATTTCCACGATTACCTGCTGAATTGGCTTGTCGAAGTCTTTGGGGTTTAAGCAGTCGGTCGCACCGAAGCGCGTCGCCAGCTCAAACTTCGAAGGATTGGTGTCGACGGCGATGATGCGGCCGGCCTGCGCCTGACGGGCGCCCTGCACTACGGCAAGGCCGATGCCGCCCAGGCCGAAAACTGCAACGGAATCGCCCGGCTGCACCTTGGCGGTGTTTTTGACTGCGCCAAGCCCGGTGGTGACGCCGCAGCCCAGCAAACAAACCTGCTCGGGATTCGCATCAGGGTTCACCTTCGCCAGCGATACTTCGGCGACCACGGTGTACTCGCTAAAGGTCGAGCAGCCCATGTAATGAAAGATCGGCTGGCCTTCGAAGGAGAAGCGCGACGTACCGTCCGGCATCACGCCCTTGCCCTGCGTTGCGCGGACGGCCACGCACAGGTTGGTCTTGCCGCTGGTGCAAAACAGGCACTCGCCGCACTCGGCGGTGTAGAGCGGGATGACGTGATCGCCGGGCTTGAGGCTGGTGACGCCCTCGCCCACTTCGACCACGATGCCAGCGCCCTCGTGCCCTAGCACCGCAGGAAACAGACCTTCCGGATCATCACCCGAGAGCGTGTAGGCGTCGGTGTGGCAAACGCCCGTGTGGGTGATCTTGACCAGCACCTCGCCTTTACGCGGCGGGGCAACGTCGATCTCAACGATCTTCAGAGGCTCGCCCGCGGCGAACGCGACGGCAGCACGACTTTTCATCATGGAATTCCTCGCCAATAAGGGATGTGGCAGCACGCTTTAAGCCTAGACGCCCGAGCGTGATGCTGTCGCAGGCTTAGCAGGCCGTCGTTTCCCCCGTTTCTTAAGAACCGGGGCGGAAGCGCAGCGTCAGGCCCTTCAGGAAGTTGCGCAGCATCTGATCACCGCAGGCGCGGTAGTGCTTGTGGTCGCGCTGCCGGAACAGCGCCGACAATTCAGGCTTGCTCACCGGGAAGCCGGCGGCGTCGAACACGGCGTGCATGTCCGCGTCCTTGAGCTCAAAGGCCACACGAAGCTTCTTCAGCACGAGGTTGTTGCTGACGCGCGACTCGACCGGACGCGCCGGGCGGCTCTCGTCCTTGCCGCGACAATGAAACACCAAGCCTTCAAGGAAATGCGCCAGCGTGGCGTCGTCGCAGGGCTCTACCCCGGACTCGTCCTCTTTCTTCAGGAACGCAGCCATCTGCTCGCGTTCCACCACGAGGTCGGGCGACGAAAGCTGGATGATGTCGATGATCTTGGCGTCGCTCAAATCAAGCATGTAGCGGATGCTGCGAAGCACATCGTTATTGATCATCGGCGTTCCATGGGCGTTTCGAGACCGC
>JBBQIA010000413.1:0-1708 GCA_038324485.1 Lysobacterales bacterium | reverse complement strand
TCAGTGCGGGGGCCGGCGCCAGCCGTTCGCGAAGGGCGCGAACCGTGTCGCGCAAACGCGCGGCGTTCGCGTCCCGCTGCACGCCGAACGCAGCGCGGCCCTCCCGGGAGGCGAAGCGCTGCAGTTGGAACATGTAGCGCTCTTGGCCTTCCGTGAGAAACGCCAGACAGGAGGCCCCAGATTCCGCGGCGTCCAGCGAACGGCCGGCTCGGTACTGCATCTCGATGGCCAAGGCGACAGCCGATTGCGCGAAATCCATGTAGGTCGACGCGACGTTGCTGGTGTCGAGGTCCGCCGCCATCCGCGCGAGGTACTCAGCTTCCGCGGCCGTGGGGTCTGCGCGCCAGCCCGGTCGCTCCGCGTCCATCCACCCGCCAAGCCGGTGTGCGAACGCGCCCTGCGCTTGGCCGACGTCGTGATGTCCGGCGGCGAAGGTGCTGCCGACGATGGCGAAGCGCAGCAGGGTGCGCAGTGCGGGATCGTCGAGGCCAACCGCGTCCAACAGGCGTTCGGTCTCGGCAAGACTGGCCGCTTCATTGGGCCCGATGGGCGCGTCCTCGTGCGCGCGCACCTCACGCTGGCGCAGGTCGTGGGTGCAGCAAAACAGCACCAGCGCTTCGCGTTCCACGGTGGGCAGTCGGGCGCTTGCCAACAAGGCCGGCAGCTTGTCTTCGAGCAGCTCCAGCGCATGGTCTTGGTTGTGATATGCATGTGAGTCGGTTCCGAGCGCCCCGTGGCGGTAGGCCATGCGCAGCACGCCGGTTCGGGCGGCGGCGATCACGGCCGAGCGATCCACGTCGGCCGCAGCGCAGGCCAGCGAAACGCGCTCGGCGTAGGTCGCAGCCCGCGCGGCCGTATCGGCCGGGAGTTCGGCGTTGACGGGAAGCGCAATTTCGATGGCGTCGGCGGGGTAGACCAGTCGGTAATCGAAGGGCATAGCGTGAGCCTGGGGGCCGATTCGCGGCGAGTATACGGGCCGCGTCCGCACCTTCAGATCGCCCCTAGACCCAGCCGCGTTCAGCCATCGACACGGCCGGGCCGTCGCCGACGACGAAGTGATCGAGCAGGCGCACATCGACAAGTGCTAGCGCCTGCTTCAGTTGTGCGGTGAGATGCCGATCCGCGGCGCTGGGCTCGGCCACGCCGCTGGGGTGGTTGTGTGCCACCACCACGGCTGCGGCATTGGCCGCTATGGCGCGCTGCACGACCGTGCGCGGATGTACCGCGGCATGGTCGATGCTGCCTTCGAACAACACCTCCTCCGCAATGATGCGATGTCGGTTGTCCAGAAACAGCGCGGCAAATCGCTCCGACGGCGACGCCCGCAGCCACATGCGGAAGTAGTCGCCGGCCTCGGCGGGCGAGCCCAGCGTGCGTCCACGCGTCATTTCGGCGCGCAGATGACGCTGGCCCAGCGCACGTGCCGCGACCAGCTGAGCGGCCCGTGCCGGACCGATGCCGGGCAGGTCGCGCAAGGACGCTGTCGAACGGTCCATCAAGGGCCGCAGGCCCCCGCAGTGATTGAGCAGCCCTTGCGCGAAGGCGACCACATTGCTGCCGGGCGGCCCACTGCCCAGCAGCAGGGCCAGCAGCTCGGCGTCGGACAGTGACTCGTGGCCGAGGGCGAGCAGGCGCTCTCTGGGGCGATCGGCAAGGGGCCAGTGATGCAGGGTCATGGCCAGAAGAATGCCGCTGCGAAAAGGGCTTC
>JBBQIA010000412.1:0-1730 GCA_038324485.1 Lysobacterales bacterium | reverse complement strand
AAACTGGGCGCGCTATGACCTGGCGAAACCCGGGACGTTCCGGCTTGTGCCGCCTGATTTACGGCTGGTTGAATTGGAAAAGGACTATCGCGCGATGCGGGCGATGTTTCTGACCGAGCCGTCTTCCTTCGCGAGCCTCATCGAGGCGGTGCGTGACTTGGAAAACCGCATCAATCGAACCGCATGAGCAACTTCGCCTTTCTCAAAACCGAATGGCCCGACTTGCACGATGCGGCGAGCAAGGCGGAGTCGCTGGCGTATCCCGATGCGCGGACGGCGTGCTTCCACGCGCGGCGCGGGTTGGAAGTGATGGTGCATTGGCTCTACAAGCACGATGCGGCGCTCAAGCTCCCGTATCAGGACAACCTGAGCGCCCTCATCCACGAGCCGACGTTCAAAACGGCGGCGAGTGCGGCGGTCTTCGCCAAGACGGTACTCATCAATCGACTGGGCAATTCCGCCGTGCATGGACATCGCCCCGTGCAGCAATTCGATGCGTTGACGGCAGTGCGCGAACTCTTTCACGTCGCCTACTGGCTGGCGCATACCTACGCGCGCGGCGCAAAGCCAGCACCCGGCTTAGCCTTCGACCCCAATGCGCTGCCCAAGACCACGCCGCTTCCCAAGCAGACCATCGAGCAACTGCAACGGCTGGAAACGCAGTTGCAGGAGCGCGATGAGAAGCTATCCACCTTGTTGGCGGACAAGACGGCGATGGATGCCGAGTTGTCGCGCTTGCGCGGCGAGATTGCCGAAGCGAAGAAGGCGAACACGGCGCAGGCGGATTCACACAATTACTCGGAAGCCGAGACGCGGGATTACTTCATCGACCTGCTGCTCAAGGAAGCAGGCTGGGCGCTGGACCAGGAACGCGACCGGGAATTCCCTGTGGATGGAATGCCCAACAACGAGGGCAAAGGCTTCGTGGATTACGTGCTCTGGGGTGATGACGGCATCCCACTCGCACTGATCGAGGCCAAGCGCACGAAGCGCGACGCCCGCGTGGGCCAGCGTCAGGCGGAGCTGTATGCAGACTGTCTGGGAAAGCAGTTCGGGCGGCGGCCCGTCATCCTCTACTCGAACGGTTACGAGCACTGGCTGTGGGACGACGCGAACTATCCACCGCGTCCAGTGCAGGGATTTTACAAGAAGGCCGAGCTGGAGTTGCTGATTCAACGCCGCCAGTCGCGCAAGCCGCTGGCAGAAGCGAAAATCAACGAGGCGATTGTGGAGCGTTACTACCAGACGCGCTGCATCCGCCGCATCGGCGAGGCGTTCGAGAAAGACCACGACCGCAAGACACTCGTCGTCATGGCCACTGGCGCGGGCAAGACGCGCACGGTGGTAGCCTTGTGCGACCTGCTCATGCGCTGCAACTGGGTGAAACGCGCTCTCTTCCTCTGCGATCGCGTGGCACTGGTGAAACAGGCCATCAACAAGGGTTTCAAAGCACATTTACCGGAGTCGTCGCCGGTGAACCTCCTCACCGAGAAGGACACCGAAGGCCGCGTGTTCGTCTCCACTTACCCGACGATGATGGGGCTGATCGACGAGTCGAAGAATGGCCAGCGGCGTTTCGGCGTCGGGCACTTTGACCTCATCATCATTGATGAAGCGCACCGGTCGGTTTACCAGAAGTACAAAGCGATTTTCACCTACTTCGATTCCCTGCTCGTGGGCCTGACGGCCACGCCGCGCGACGAGATTGACCGCGATACTTATGGCCTGTT
>JBBQIA010000411.1:0-1732 GCA_038324485.1 Lysobacterales bacterium | reverse complement strand
GTGCGCATTCGCGAGCACGCTCCGGAAATCTGCTTTTCAATTCTGGCGCCCGACACCCACATCAAGCCGCATCACGGTGTGACCAACGCACGCATCGTGGTGCATCTGCCTTTACTGGTGCCCGAGGGCTGCACGCTGACGGTGGCCGACGACGAACGCGCCTGGCAGGAGGGACGCGCATGGGCCTTCGACGACACCTACTTGCACGAAGCCCGAAACCACAGCAGCGCCACGCGGGTCATCCTGCTGATGGACGCGTGGAATCCGCATTTAACCGAGCCTGAGCGCGTGGCCTTTACCGAACTGGTCGAAGGCATCGGCCAGTTCAATCGCGGCTGAGGCGCTTCGGTCCGACCGCTAGGCCCCGAAAAGCGCGCGCTCCGACGCATCCAGCAGTCGCCACTCGCCGGCGGCCAGCCCCATCGCGTCCAGCTGAAGGCCGCCGATCGACTCGCGATGCAGCGCCACCACGGCGTTGCCCGTGGCTGCAAACATGCGCCGCACTTGGTGGTAACGGCCCTCGTGCAGGGTCAAACGTGCTTCGCGCGGCCCCAGAACGAGCATCGCCGCCGGCAACAGCGGCTTGTGCTCGCCTTCCAGCAGCAGAGTGCCGGCTTCGAACAGGGCCACTTCGTCGCCGCGCAGGTCTTCCGCGACGCTCACGCGATACACCTTCGGTTGATGGTGCTTCGGGCTGGTCAGGCGATGCAGCAATTGCCCGTCATCGGTGAAGAGCAGCAGGCCGCTCGTGTCCTTGTCCAGCCGCCCCACCGGCGACACCATCGGGTCGCGAGCCTTCCAGCGCGAGGGCAGCAAGTCGTACACCACGCGTCCGGCGTCCTTGGTCGAACAGGTCACGCCGAGCGGCTTGTGCAGCGCGGCCAGCAGGCCCGGGGCGTCATCCAGCGCCGCGCCGTCAAAGCGCAGACCAGCGTGCGGCACGCGGTGGCTGCCCTTCGATGGCTCGCCCTCGCCCACTTCGTCGTCCACGTACAGGGTTTCGCCCTCGGCGTCGGTGACGCGCCCCTGCGCCAGCAGCGCCTCCACCTCGCGCCGGCTGCCGTAGCCCAGTCCCTGCAGGTAGGCGCGCAGGCGAACCGGCTTGCCGCGCGCATTCGTCACGCTCATCGGGCGACGCTCACGAACGCGGCGACCACGCGCGATAGACCTTGAAGCCGCCCTGCTCGGCTAGCAGTTCGCCACGCGAAAAAGCCACGCGCAGCGCTTCTTCGTAAGGCAGATGACGGTTCGCCACCAGCAGCAGCGGCCCCTCGCGAGTCAGGGCATTCGCCGCCGCCGCGATGAAGGCGCGGCCTAGGGCCGGCACGCCGCGGCTGCCAACATGAAAGGGCGGATTGCAGACGATCGCATCGAAACGACCGGGCACGCCCTGTGCCACGTCATGCCAGTGAACGCCGACCGGAACGCGCGCATTGGCGAGATTTCGCCGCGCCAAGTCGACGGCGCGCGCCTCGGCCTCAAACAATTCGACCGATGTCACGCCCGGACAGCGCTCGAGCACGGCTTTCGAAAGGATCCCGGTGCCGGCACCTAGGTCGGCGACGGCGCCACGCAGGTCGGTCGGCAGATGCTCCAGCAGAAGCGCCGAGCCCGCGTCGAGACGGCCTTCGTTGAACACGCCCGGGCGCTGCCACAGACCACTCGGCGCATCGAGGCGCGGCGCATCAGCGGCCAGCCATTGCGCCGATAGCGCTTGCGTGTCATCGGTCAG
>JBBQIA010000410.1:0-1736 GCA_038324485.1 Lysobacterales bacterium | reverse complement strand
GGCCCAAGTGGACCCGCTGCCGCCGCTGGACGCAGCGCAAGAAAACGCGCTGGCCATGGCCTTGCGCGAAGCCCTCACCAATGTGCTGCGGCACGCCAAGGCCAATCAGGTGCTGGTCTCGCTTGCGCGGCATGGGCGCAGCCTGCATCTGGAAATTCAGGACGACGGCTGCGGCGGCGCGGGAGCGCCCGGCAACGGCCTGTCTGGCATGCGCGAGCGCGTCGAGGCCTTGGGTGGTCAACTGTCGCTCGACAGCGCCCAAGGCGCTGGAACGCGGCTGCGGCTGGTGATTCCACTAGACGTACCCACTGCACGCGGATAGCGTCTCGCCGATGATTCGAATCGTCCTTGCCGAAGACCAAGCCCTGCTTCGTGGCGCCCTCTCGGGCCTTTTGGGCCTGGAGCCCGACCTGCAGATCGTCGCCGAGGCGGGCGACGGCGATGCCGCGTGGACGGCCGTCAAGCAGCATCAGCCCAACCTGCTGCTGACCGACATCGAAATGCCGGGCCTCACGGGCCTCGATCTGGCCGTAAAGGTGCAGGAGGCCAAGCTGGAGACGCGCGTGGTGATCGTCACCACCTTCGCCCGCGGCGGCTACCTACGACGTGCTCTAGAGGCTGGCGTGCGCGGTTATCTGCTGAAGGACGCGCCGGTCGAAACCCTCGCTCGCGCCCTGCGCGACGTGCATCGCGGTGGCCGCGCCATTGCGCCCGAACTGGCGGTAGACGCGTGGCGCGAGGACGCCGACCCGCTGACCGATCGCGAGCGCGCCGTTCTGCGACTGGCCGGCGAGGGCCTGAGCTCGCAGGACATCGCCGAGCAGCTGCATTTGTCGAACGGCACGGTGCGGAATTATTTGAGCGAGGCCATCGGCAAGCTGGGCGCCGGCAATCGCGTTGAAGCGCATCGCTTGGCCCGGCAGCGGGGCTGGCTGTAGCGCGCGGGCGCTTCGTCGGCCGCTCAAACGGCGGGCAAGAAAAAAGGCCGCTTTCGCGACCTTCAGTCTTTTATTTGGTGCCCAGGAGAGGACTCGAACCTCCACGGTGTTACCCGCTAGTACCTGAAACTAGTGCGTCTACCAATTCCGCCACCAGGGCAAAGTCTTCGCAACGATGACCGGTTGGAAGGCCGCGAAGATTAAGGCCCGCCTTGTCCGCTGTCAACGTCCAAGGGCCGTCATGCGGTAGTCTGCGCGCCATGAAGAAAACAACTGGAAGCTCGGGCACTGGCCCGAACAAGGGCAGCGGCCGTGGCAAGGGCGCTGAAGGCGGCCAAGGGCCGGCCAAGGGCGGCGACCGCGGGAAAGGCCCGGCGAGCCGAACCCCCGATAAACCGAAAGCGCCGTGGATGCCGCAGTCGACGCAGGGCACCGGCCGCGCTGGCCCACGTCCGCGCAGCTACGACCCCTTCGGCACGCCTGCTGATGACAAGGGCATCACTGCTGCCGGTGGCGACCCCTTCGCCAATCGCGAGGCGCAGCGCTACGACAACCCGATCACGAGCCGCGAAGCCATTCTTGGCCACTTAAAAGACGCGCCGGGCCCGATGACGGCCGATGAACTGGCCAAGGCCTTCGATCTGGCAGAGCCCGACCGCTTCGACGCGCTGGCCAAGCGCTTGGCCGCCATGGTGCGCGACGGTCAGCTTTTGATGAATCGCCGCGGCGGTTTTGCGCCGGCTGAGCAACTCGACCTGAGTCCCGGGCGCGTTATTGCCAACCCCGACGGCTTTGGTT
>JBBQIA010000409.1:0-1747 GCA_038324485.1 Lysobacterales bacterium | reverse complement strand
CCTTGCCGGAGCACTTGGCGGTCGCGAGCGGCCACTACCCGTTCACGTACCGATGCCGAACTTTCGCCGCGCTGCGTCGGTGCGGCCATTAGGTCAACGCCGCGCACGCGCGGCAGGCTGACGTGCAGGTCGATGCGATCGAGCAGCGGCCCGCTGACGCGCCCTTGGTAGCGGGCCACGGCGTCTTCGGGGCAATCGCAGCGGCCCGAGGCATCGCCAGCCCAGCCGCAGGGGCAGGGGTTCATGGCCGTCACCAGCAGTGGCCGCGCGGGAAAACACACCTGCATGGCCGCGCGCGCGATCTGCACTTGGCCCGACTCCAGCGGCTCGCGCAGTGCTTCTAAAGCGCGTCGATCCCATTCTGGCAACTCATCAAGAAACAGCACGCCGTGATGCGCGAGCGAGAGCTCGCCCGGTCGCGGAATGCTGCCGCCGCCGACCAGCGCGACGGCGCTGGCGCCATGAAGCGGTGCGCGGAACGGCCGAACATCGGGCCAGCCGCCGCTGTCTTGCAAGGGCGAAACGAGACTGCGGATCACCGCCAATTCCAGCGCTTCGGCATTGGTCAGGTCGGGCATTAGTCCCGGTAGGCAGCGCGCTAGCATGGTTTTTCCGCAGCCCGGAGGACCAATAAAACGCAGCGCATGCGAGCCCGCCGCAGCGACCTCCAGTGCGCGGCGTCCCAGCGGCTGGCCCATGACGTCGGCGAGGTCGCTGTCGCTGCGTTCTTTCGACACTTCGGTGGCGACGCGGGCGCGGGCGATGGGAAGCGCGCGCTCGCCGCGAAGATGCGCCACCACTTGGGCCAGCGTGCGCGCCGAAAACACGGTGGCGCGTGCGGCATGGGCGGCTTCTGGCGCGTCGTCTTCGGGAAGGATGAGCGATCGCCCGGCCTCGGCTGCCGCGATGGCGGCCGGAAGCCCGCCGCGCACCGAACGCAGGGCGCCGCTGAGCGAGAGTTCGCCCAGCAGCTCCACGTCACGCAGCGCATCCACCGGCACCATGCCGGCTGCCGCAAGCAGACCAATCGCCATTGGCAGGTCGAAGCGCGCGCCGTCCTTGGGCAGTTCGGCAGGTGCCAAGTTCACCGTGATGCGCTTGGCCGGCAGCTCGAATTGGCTGGCCTGCAGCGCGGCGCGCAGGCGCTCGCGAGACTCGCGGGCGGCGGTTCCGGTCATACCGGCAATCGTCAGCTGCGGCAGTCCGCCGGACATAAACACTTCGACGCGCACTTCCGGCGCGCGCACGCCAAAGCGTGCACGGCTGTGCACCAGGGCCAGCGCCATGGGCGGGGCTCAGTTGTGGGTGTGGGGGGGGCTGGCGGGCGCGCCAGCGTCCAGCGCGTCCAGCTGGCGCTCAACGGCGTCGAGCTTTTCCCGCGTGCGGCGCAGCACCGCTTTTTGCACTTCGAACTCTTCGCGCGTCACAAGGTCGACCTTGGCGAGGCCGGCCTGCAGGGCAGCGCGGAAATTCTTTTCGAGATCAGCACGGGCGTCTTCGAGGCCGGGCGGTACGAGGTCGCCGAGGCGGCGGGCAAGGTCGTCGATGGCTTTGAGGTCGATCATGGCGGTGCTCCGTGGGCGGGTGACGCCACTGTCCCTCGCGGGGCGCAAGTCTAACGTCGGCGATTACCGCGATGAAGGGTGCGACTTCCACACCCATCGTGCAGCGTGGGTTGTTGGCAGTGTAAAAGGAAAGGGCATGGCGCAGGCATGAACCCGCGCCTCAGGCTTCGCACCGAATCCGA
>JBBQIA010000408.1:0-1751 GCA_038324485.1 Lysobacterales bacterium | reverse complement strand
GGTCTCACAGAGGCAGGTCGTTGACGCTGGTGATAGCAAGGATGACGGCGGTCACGAGCACACCAATGACGCCGCCGATGATGATGATTGCAGCAGGCTCAATGAGCTTAAGCACGCGCTGCATGCGCTCGCGGCCACTGGACTGATAAAGGCGCGATAAGGCCAGCAGCAGCTTCGGCAGTTCACCGCTGGCCTCGCCCACCGAGACCAAGTCGTAGCCGGTTGCATTCAAGGCCCGATGTTCACGAAGCGCCTGCGACACCGGACTGCCGCCGCGCACGGAGCGCGTGACTTGGCGAAGACGCGCCTGCAAGAAACCGAGGCCCACCGACGCCGAAGCCAGATCAAGCGCCCGCGTTAGCTCGACGCGATTGGCCAACAGGGTGCCGAGCGTGCCCGACCAGCGGCCCACCTCGGCTTCCAGCAGCCAAGGCCCGAGCAGCGGCAGACGGGCCGCAGTTTCAAGCAGGCTTTGCCGCACCGAAGGCTGGCGCAGCACCATGACTGCAGCAACAACAAAAGCCGCCGCCGCCACCATCACCCAGCCGATGTGGTCAGAAAACCACACGCCGCCGCCAATGACCCAACGCGACAGCGTCGGCATCTGATCGGCGCGCTGTTCAAGCAGGCTGCCGAAGCGCGGCACAACCCAAAGAAAAATAACGCCCACCGCCGCAATGCCCGAAGCGACCAGCACGGCCGGGTAGACCAGAGCCGAGCGGAATTCCGCCTGCACGCGAAGGTCGTACTCGTATTGTCGCGAGCCGTCTTCGAGCGCGGAGCCAAGTCGTCCGGTCAGTTCACTGGCTTCAACGAGCTGGAACATGTACGCCGGCAGCGGCAGCCCGCTGTCAACGAGGGCGTCGGCAAAGCGATCGCCGCGACGAACGGCTTTCGCCATCTTCGCGAAGGCCTGAGTGATCTGCGGATGGTGGCTGGAGCTCGACAGCGACGACAGCGCCACAGCCAGCGAGACGCCGGAATCGACGAGGGTTGCGAACTCTTGCAACACGAGTTGAATTTCGCGCGGCGCCGGCGGCAGCCGCGACTGCCATGCGCTGACCACCGCGACGTCCGGCTCGATGGCTAAGGCCACCAAGCCGCGACGCGCAATTTCGCGATGGGCCGCACGCTCGTCTGCGGCGTCAAGCAAACCACTCACTTCCTTGGTGGACGCGTCGAGCGCGCGATAGCGGAAGTTCACGCCGACGCCATGCCCGGATCATCAAGGGTTTCGAAGGCCCCGCCGGTGACGCGAATCACTTCTTCCACCGTGGTCTGCCCGCGATAGGCCTTCAGCAAGCCATCGTGGCGCAGCGTCCGTCCGCCTTGTCGATCTGCCACGCGGCGCATCTCGCCGGCCGTTGCCCGCTGCATGACTAAGCCCTGCAGCTCGGGTGTCACGTCGACCAATTCGTAGATGCCCACCCGACCGCGATAGCCCGTGCCCTGACAGGCCGGACAGCCCACCGCCCGTCGCCATGCGGGCGCTTCGCCTGCGGGAACATGCGGCGCTACTGTCTGCGCAATCGCGGGGAGCACTTCCGCCGGAAGCGCGCAGGACTTACAAAGGCGACGCAGCAATCGCTGCGCCTGTACGGCGCGCACGCTGGTGGCGACCAAGAAAGGCTCGACGCCCATATCGATCAAACGCGTGAACGCACTGACGGCGTCATTGGTGTGCAGGGTTGAGAACACGAGGTGCCCGGTCAGTGCGGCTTGAATCGCGATTTCTGCGGTTTCGCGGTCGC
>JBBQIA010000407.1:0-1766 GCA_038324485.1 Lysobacterales bacterium | reverse complement strand
TGGGACTACATCAACAGCGTGTCCGACGCGCTCGCGTGGGATCCGACCTTCATCAATCCCAATATTGACGCCATCACCATGACGTACGGCTACATGCGTCACTATGAGGACCGCGTGCGTCGGGCTGTGAACACGCCTGACCTCAAGGGACAGTGCGCGCTGTGGCAAGGCGGGATGGAGCCGAATATCCCGGTTGGATCAGAGGCCGGGGTTGCGAACGGAATGAAGAGAGCGCTCGCGGGAGCGGAACGGGAACAACTCGCGGGCGCCTCGGGCAAGTGGGTGGCGCACTGGAAGATGGTCCACATCGTCCGACCGGTGTGGGAGAAGGCGGGGCAGGAGAACCAGCTTGGCCGTTCTTTCCAAGCCCTGTCCTACACCCTCGCGGACGCGGAAGGGTTGGCGCAGCTCGAACCAGCGCCCCGCACGGTTCGCGGAGCGCGAGATCTTCTGAGCGTCGCTCTCCAATACGGCAACGCCTTCGGACAAGGCATGCAGGCGGCGGCGCTGAAGCCCGCCGACTTCTTTGGCAACGACGATGTCCTCTATCTAATGGAGGACATGGCGACGGGCGAGATTCGCCTCAGCATCCTGTGGGAGTGGCTGCACAAGCGGGCCGTATTCACCGAGGACGACGTACCCTCGGGAATCAGAAAGGGCGATGTTCTGACCGCCGAGTTCTTTGAGCGTCTTCTTTCGGAGGAGTACGCCAAGCTTCTCGCCGCCGGTCACCGCGATGTTCACGACGGATCCAAGACCACGACGTTGCCGATCGCCGTCGAGATCGTGAAGATGTACGTGCAGGCGGCCGGGAAGCCGCCCTGGTATGTGGATCTGCTCAATCTGAACCTCGGCCAGCACGACTTTGAGACGGCACGCGCCCGGATCGCCGACTACCTCGCCGCCTTTGCGAAGGACGGTACGCGCCTCACCGAGAACCTTGACTTCAACCAACCGGCCCACTGACCGAATCATCAGACGCTTCAGGAGACCCATGACAAGAGATTCATTCGATTCGGAAGTCGCTGAGACCGCCAAGTGGCAAACCGGAGCCCGCTTCGACGGGATCACGCGCCTTCATTCCGCCCGCCAGGTGGTGGAGCAACGCGGCACCATCGGTGTGGACTACACGGTCGCCCGTGACGCGGCCGCGCAGTTCTATGACCGATTGCGCGAACTCTTCGCCCAGGGAAAGCAGGTCACGACGTTTGGTCCTTACTCTCCGGGCCAGGCGGTGGCGCTCAAGCGCGCCGGCATCGAGGCAATCTATCTCGGCGGCTGGGCGACCTCGGCGAAGGGTTCGGTCACCGAGGATCCAGGGCCCGATCTTGCGAGCTATCCCTTGAGTCAGGTTCCCGACGAAGCAGCGCCGATGGTGCGCGCCCTTCTGACCGCTGATCGCAACCAGCGCTTCGCGCGTTCGCGCATGACCGAGGCTCAGCGCGTGGCTTCGCCCGAAGTCGATTTCCGGCCCTTCATCATTGCTGATGCCGACACCGGCCATGGCGGCGACGCGCATGTCCGAAACCTCGTGCGTCGTTTTGTCGAGGTGGGCGTGCCTGGCTATCACATTGAAGATCAGAAGCCCGGCGCCAAGAAATGCGGCCACCTGGGCGGCAAAGTTCTGGTCGCCGAAGACGAACAGATCAAGCGACTCAATGCCGCCCGGTTTCAGCTGGATGTGATGAAAGTGCCGGGCATCATTGTCGCCCGCACCGACGCCGAGTCGGCCACGTTCCTGGAAGGTCGCGGCGACGAGCGCGATC
>JBBQIA010000406.1:0-1772 GCA_038324485.1 Lysobacterales bacterium | reverse complement strand
CGTGCAGCTCCTTCGATCGCCTTACCCTGGGTGCGGTGCGCCAGTGCGGCGCTGATGGCCGGCACCTTGTTGTGGCTCTCCGGCTGCGCGGTGTCGCCGCAGGCACGGCAGTCGCTGACGGCTTATGTCATTGCCAGCGAGCAGGTTCAGCAAACTTCCGGCGACTTGCTGACCGACTACGCGAATCGTTCGCTGGCCCGGGCCGCGAGCCAGCAGCCGGTGGCCACGAAGCCTGCGGAGGAATATCCGCACAGGTTCGATCCCGCCGCCGTTTCCGCTAAGCCCTTGCTGACCGCAGATGAAAAAGCCATCGCCGAAACGCGGCAGGCGCTGGTCGTCATCCATGACTACGATGCGCTGCTGGTGGCGCTGGCCGAGGGCCGCAGCGACGCGGAAGTGCGACAGCAGACCGGCGCTTTCGGCAGCGCGCTTAAGACACTCGCCAAGATCGGCGGCGCCGTGATCCCCGGTATCGATGCTGCCTTGGGCTTGGCGGAAAAGTTCATCAAGCTGGCGAACGAGGCCGCAAACCGGAAGGAACTGCTCAGGCTTGTCGAAGAAGGCCGAGGGCCGCTGCGCCAGATTCTTCAAGCCATGGAGGCACAGACCGCAGCCATGTACAGCATGGCGGTCGGCGAGACCAACAACAGGCTGCCGGAAATACGGCTGGCGATCCAGGCCGCGGCATCTCCGCTTGCCAAGTTGTGCGAGCTCTATGCGCCGCCCGTTGACCCCGCCGTCGTGACAAAGATGGCGACGCTTGAGGTCCAGGCGGCTGAAGTGGCCAAGCAGACACGCACCACCGGGGCAGTGAAGATCCCCTTCCCCTTCGTACCGGGCCGGGCGCCGGCGGATGCCACGGTCGCGATACAGGCCGAGGTCTTCGTGCAGGCGATGCGCATTCACGCACAGCGTTACGCCGGACAGGTCGCGGCGCAGAACGCCTACTACGAGGTGCTCGTTAAGTACGTTGCCGCGCTGCAGGCGATGCAGGCCGGCTTCGACACCCTGGCTGCGAACTTGACAACACCGGCCGATCTGCGCTCCGAAATTGCCCGCCTGCTCGGCGTCGGTTTTGAGCTTCGTAACGCCGTCGCCACCTACCGCAACCCGACGCCTGCACCTGCCACGCCTTGAGCGCGCGCTTTCCCATGTCGATTGACCGAGGAAACCCAGCATGACCGACTTCACCGATGCCATGAACGAACTGAGCGACGCCATGATGGCGGCGGAGCCCAACAGCCCTGAATGGATCAAGGCAAAGGCGGCACTGAGGGCTTTGGACGAGGCCCAGCTTGCCGAGAGCCAAGCCGCTTTCGTCAATGCATCGCGCGGCATCGCCGATGCCGTCGCCAAGCTGAGGGCCATCATTGCCGGTGTGACGCCCGATCCGGCCTCGGCATTTCTCGGCCACATCACCGCGGCTCTCAACGATCTCACGCCGATTGCGCAGAACATCGACGCGCTGTTGTCCGGCGAGCCCGCAAGTCCGCTGCCGGACTCGCCGCTGACAAATAAGGCAAGCTTTCCGACGCCGGACGTGCCGATCATGCCGCCCGTAAAGCAGAAGGCCGGCGCACCGGTGGCTTTATTGGCAGTCGAGGCGCCCGAAGACAGCAGCGTCAAACAGATGATCGACGACATACTGCGGCGCGAAGGCGGGTTCGTGAACCACCTGAGCGACCGTGGCGGCCCCACCAACTTCGGCATCACCATGCGCACCCTTGCGGCCTGGCGCAGCCCGGCGCCGGTCGACGCATCGCACGTTCGCA
>JBBQIA010000405.1:0-1793 GCA_038324485.1 Lysobacterales bacterium | reverse complement strand
AGGACAGCCCGGACCAATCCGCGAATGGCCCTCCAACGCCCTTGGCGTGCTACGGTTTCGCCCCGATTCGGAATGGCCCGCCAACCTCAAAGGCGGCACCTTCGATGCCGTGTCGGAGCTTCGCTGGGGCATGATGTTCCTCACGGCCGATGGTCGAGCGGTCCTTACTGGCACCATCGCCTTTACCGGCGAGGACGAAGCCAAGAAAGCTCGCGACACGTTACGCACAGCCTTGGCCGCAGGACGGGCGTGGATGGCCCTTCAGCAGCTGCGAGGCGGATCGATCCAGGTGACCGCTGCCGCACTCGATCGGATCTTCGAGTCCACCACCGTAGAATCGACTGACAACCGTATTCAAATTGAAGCGGATGGCGAGGCCGGTGACGTGTTACGGGCGCTGACCAACCTGCCGCAACTCTTCAAACGCTGAGAACCATTTGTCGGTCAGGGGACGTTCCATGACGAGGACCAGGAATTCGTGCTGTTCCTATTGTGGGCGGCCTTACACCATCGATGCCCCCTGGCCGCGATCCTGTGAAGGCTGTACCAACATTGGCTACGTCAACCCCTTGCCGGTCGCCGTGATCCTCGTCCCGGTCGATCGCGGCGTCTTGTGCATCCGCCGCACCATCCCGCCCGCCGTCGGCAAGTTGGCCCTACCGGGCGGCTTTCTCGAACTGGGCGAGACTTGGCAAGAAGGCTGCGCCCGCGAGCTTCGCGAAGAAACAGGTCTCACCACCGACCCCGGCGAGGTGCGGTTGTTCCGCGTCTACTCGGCTGCACGCGATGGCTTGTTGCTGCTATTCGGACTCAGTCGTCGCTTCTTCCCGCACGAAGTCCCCGCGTTCGCGCCCAATAGCGAGGCCAGTGAGATGATTGTTCTGCCCGGCCCTATCGAGCTAGCGTTTCCCCTGCACACCCGCGTTCTCGCAGAATACTTCCACTCGGGACAATAGGACCGATGTGGCTCCGTAGGCGTAGAATAAAGACAGCCGCCCACTCTTCGGAGGCAACTTACCATGCGTTCCGCCGTTGTCATCCAGGCCGTTCGTACTCCGGTCGGTCGGGCCAATGCCGATAAGGGCATCTTCCGCGATGTCCGCGCCGATGATCTCTCCGCCGACATTATCAAAGCGTTGCTTGCACGCACGGGGCTGGACCCCGCCCTCGTCGAAGACCTGCACTGGGGCTGCGTGAAACAACAGGACGAGCAAGGCTACAACGTCGGTCGGATGGCGTCCCTGATGGCTGGGCTACCGGTCGAGGCGGCTGCCTGTACCGTCAACCGTCTCTGCGGCTCGTCTTTGCAGGCAATCCATCAAGCCGCCCAGAGCATTGCCGCCCACTGTGAGGACGTGCAGATCGCCGGCGGCGTCGAACACATGCAACATATCCCCATGGAGGCCGGCTTCAACCCCAGCCCGCGCCTGTACTTCCATCATAGCCCCGCCACGATGCAGATGGGACTGACCGCTGAGAACCTCGCCATGCGCTACCGCATCGGTCGTAAGGATCAGGATCAGTTTGCCTACGAAAGCCATCGCAAAGCGGCGGCGGCGACCGACAGCGGCGCGTTCAAAGCCGAGGTCGTCCCGACATGGGGACGCGACGACGACGGCCAAAAACGCCTCTTGACCGTGGATCAGTGCATCCGCCGCGACACCACCCCCGAAGCTCTTGCCGCCTTGAAACCGGCCTTCATGCCCGAAGGCGGCAGCGTCACCGCAGGCAACTCCAGTCCGCTGAACGTCGGAGCGGCCGCGCTGTTGATCATGTCCGAAGAGAAGGCCAAG
>JBBQIA010000404.1:0-1814 GCA_038324485.1 Lysobacterales bacterium | reverse complement strand
CCGGATGGCTTAAAGGTCATCATGATGTGCGAACTGCCGTCCAACGCGCTGCTGGCTGACGAGTTCTTGGAGATTTTCGACGGCTTCTCGATTGGATCGAACGACTTGACCCAGCTCACGTTAGGTCTTGATCGCGATTCGGGCATCGTCGCCAACCTGTTTGACGAGCGAAATCCGGCAGTGAAAAAGCTGCTGGCCATGGCCATTTCCGCCGCCCGCAAGAAGGGCAAGTACATCGGTATCTGCGGGCAAGGCCCGAGTGACCATCCCGATCTGGCGGAGTGGCTGATGGATCAGGGCATCGAGTCGGTGTCCTTGAACCCCGATACGGTGGTCGATACCTGGCTGCGCTTGGCGAAACATAAGAACGAAGGGTGAGCATGTTTGTAGGCACGACGACTGCGGCTCCGGCGGCTGCGAAGCATTCGGTGAATTCGGTTAGCGCCTATCTCGCGTCCGTGGATTGGGTTGCGCTGCTTGAAACCTACGGTTTGCGCCTGCTTTCGGTGCTGGCGATTCTCGTCATCGGCATCTGGCTGGCGCGACGCTTGAGCAAAGGATTGGGCCGAGTGCTGGGCCGCGCTGACGCCGACCCGATTCTGGTGGGGTTCCTCAGTAACATCGCGTACTTTGGTCTGCTGCTCGTCGTGTTTGTCGCGGCGCTGGCTCAGGTCGGTGTGAATCCCGCTTCCCTGCTTGCCGTGCTCGGTGCGGCGGGCCTCGCCGTCGCGTTGGCGCTGAAGGATTCGCTGTCGAACTTCGCCTCCGGCGTGATGCTCATCATCCTCCGCCCGTTTCGCGCGGGTGACTTGGTGGACGTGGGTGGCGTCGAGGGTATCGTTGAGCAAGTGCGCATCTTTCAAACGCGCATGCGTTCCGTGGATAACCGCGTGATCACCATGCCGAACAGCCTGATCACGACCGCGCCCATCATTAATTTCAGCGCGCGTCCGCATCGTCGTGTGGAGGTGACTGTTGGCGTGGGCTACGGCGACAATCTCGCCGACGCGCGCGCCGCGCTGATTGCAGTCGCTAAAGCCAACAAGCATGTCCTGGAAGATCCGGCGACCGACGTGCTGGTGACGGGCTTGGGCGAAAGCAGCGTCGACCTTGTGCTTCGCGCTTGGGTGCCGACGCCCCAAGTACTTTTAGCGAAGAGCGAGTTGATCGAAGCCATCCACGGAGAACTCGGCCGTCGCGGCTTGTCGATTCCGTTCCCGCAACGTGATTTGCACGTTTATCACCACGGCGCATCGACCGAGGACGGCATGGCGCGCGTCGCCGTCGACGATGGCGACGCGCGCTAATTAAATCGCTTAGGACTCGACGCGGTTTCGACCCGCGTGCTTCGCCGCGTAAAGGCGCTCATCGGCGCGATTGATCATTCGCTCGTAGTGGGTAAAGCCGGTGCGGCTCGAAAGGCCAATGCTGGCGGTGACCGATTGCCCGGGTGAGATCCTCGAGGTGTCGATGGCCTCAATGCGGCGGCGGATGCGCTCGGCGAAATCTGATGCCTGCTCCAGCGTGGAATCCACGAACAAGAGCGCGAATTCTTCCCCGCCCCATCGCGCCAGATTGTGTGTGCCACCCATCACGTCGGCCATCACCTCGGCCACCACCTGCAGCACTTGATCGCCAGCCGCATGCGAGAAGTTGTCGTTGATGGTTTTGAAGTGATCGAGGTCGAGGACGCCCATGCACAAGGGTTTGCCGTCCCGCGTGGCCTCAGCGAAGCAATCGGCGAGGCGTTCTTCCATGTGACGACGGTTTGGCAGCCCCGTCAGCGCATCGGTGCGCGCCTGCAACTCGTAGGC
>JBBQIA010000403.1:0-1828 GCA_038324485.1 Lysobacterales bacterium | reverse complement strand
CCTGCTGATGCACGGCGACCTGCTGTGTCTGGATGACGTGGCTTATCAAGGCTTTCGTCGACAGGTGCGCGACCCGGCTTGGCAGCAGGCGTTTCTAAATCAGCCCTTGGCCGCTCGCCGCGCCTTCGCCGCGCAAGCGCGTGCCGCCAGCAGCGCCGCGCAATCGGGCCGCGACGAAAGTATCGGTGACGTCACGACCGCCGAAGTACTGCGACTGATGAACCTACACGGCGTGCGCCGAATGATTCACGGCCACACGCATCGCCCGGCCATGCATGCGCTATCGCTGCCGCAGGGCTCAGGCCAGCGGATTGTGCTGGGCGACTGGTACGAGCAGGGCTCGGTGCTGCGGGTGGATGCGGATGGGTTTGCGTTGGGTGGGCTGTAGGGTGCAAAAACCGTTACTGACACGAGTGATGGCCGCGCTGACGACCGTCGTGGTGTCGGGAATCGGCGCACTCAGCTTCTTTTCCGGATATGCGCCGGAACGCTCAACGCGATTTGGCATGGCTGGCCCGCTCTTCGGCGATCAGGCCGAGCACTACGGCATCGCTCTATTCATCATCGGCTTGATGCCGCTGGCGTTTTTTGCGCGAAGCAATAAGCAAGCGGGCCGATACATCGCGGTGGTCTTGGTGGCGTTTTGGATTGCGGCGTTTGGGCCGCTGGTTTTTTGATCCATTCGCGCGGCTGAGGTGGCGAGTGATGACCGCCTACGCCTCACCGAAAACTCCGATGCTCCACCGTCAGGGGCTTGCCCTCCAGCGTGGCAAGCAATGCATCCAGCGACTCGACGTGCTCGACGATGAGGTGGGTGACGCCTTCATGCGATTCCCAGCGCCCGCGCGCGCCGAGTAATTGCGATTCGACGATGGCGCGCCGATAGCGTTCAACGACATTGCGCCAGACGATGAGGTTGGTGAGGCCGTGCTCGTCTTCGAGGGTGATGAACCAAGTACCGTTGGCCGTTTGCGGGCGCTGACGCAGGGTAACCAAGCCGGCCGTACGCGTGCGGCACGGTGAGCGCAGGGCCTGCAGCTGGCGATGGTCGCGGTAGCCGCGCGCGCGCAGCGAGGTGCGCAGCAGGGCCAGCGGATGCGTGTTCAAAGTGAGGCCGGTGCTGGCGTAGTCGGCCAGCGTGGTTTCGCTGGCGCTGGGCGGGCGAATGATCAGGCGGTCTTCGTCGGTGGGCGGCAAGCCGGCGAACAGCGGCAGGGTGCCGCGCTCGACGCCGGCCACCGCCCAGCGGGCGCGATGACGATGGCCCGAGAGGCCGCGCAGGGCGTCGGCCTCGGCCAGTGCGGCGCGGGCGCGCTCGTCGAGTTCAGCGCGTTCGCAGAGGTCTTCGATATCGCGAAAGGGTTCGACGGCGCGGGCGGCGACCACGCGCTCGGCGGCCTGTCGGACGAGCGAGCCGACTTCGCGCAGACCGAGTCGCAGGGCGGGCTGTGCCTGCGACGCATCGGCGTACTCCAGCGTCGAATCCACCGCGCTGTAGCGCACGTCGATCGGCCGCACGGTAATGCCGTGGCGACGCGCGTCCTGGACGAGCTGCGCGGTGGTGTAGAACCCCAGCGGCTGCGCGTTCATGAGGGCGCAGGTGAAGGCGGCGGGCTCGTGGCACTTCAGCCAGCAGCTGGCATAGGTGAGCAGGGCAAAACTGGCGGCGTGCGATTCGGGGAAGCCGTAATTTCCGAAGCCTTTCACCTGCTCAAAAATGCGCTCAGCGAAGTCAGCGGCGTAGCCGCGCTCGGCCATGCCGCTCAGCAGGCGCTCGCGGTGATGATCCAATCCACCGCGTCGCTTCCATGCCGCCATCGAGCGCCGC
>JBBQIA010000402.1:0-1829 GCA_038324485.1 Lysobacterales bacterium | reverse complement strand
AAAGACAACGTGCCGTTTCAGCCCAAGCATTGGCTGAAGCTGGCCGACCAGCCGCTGGAGGCCGGCGACTTCGTCATGGTGGCGGGCTATCCCGGCCGTACCAATCGCTATGCGCTGTTCGATGAATTTCAAAACGTCGCCGGCTGGCAATACCCGGTGGTGGGTCAGCACTTGAAGAACCTTGTCGCGATCGTCGAAGCCGCTGGCAAGGCCGATGCCGATGTCGAGGTGAAGTACGCCACCACGATTCGTGGCTGGCAGAACGCGATGAAAAACTGGGACGGTCAGCTGGAAGGTTTCCAGCGCATCGGCGCGCAGGCTACGAAGCAAGCGGAAGAAACCGCGGTGCTGGATTGGCTGAAGGCGGGCGCAGCCGGTGCAGAAGGTTTAGACACCGCGAAAGCTTTGGCAGCGCATGCCGCGCTGGAAGCGCAGGCTGCGGAAAGCCGCGAGACCCGCGAGCGCGATTTGATTCTGGGCCAGATTGGCAACACCGGTTTGCTTAGCAGCGTGCGGCAGATTCATCGTCTGGCGATCGAAAAGGCCAAGCCGAATCTGGAGCGCGCGTCGGGGTTTCAGCAGCGCGACATGCCGAGCATTGAGGGCGGCCAGCGTCAGTTGGAGCGCCGCTACGCCCGCAGCATGGAAATGACCCTTATGGCGTATTGGCTGGCCGAGTACGCCAAGTTGCCGGCGGCGCAGCGTATTCCGGCACTGGATGCGTTGATCGGCGATGGCAGCAGCGCCGCGATCGAGAGCGGCCTAGCGGCCCTGTACTCGGCCACGACGCTGGAGGCCACGGACGCTCGGCTTGCGCTGCTGTCAGCGAATGAGACCGCGCTCAAGACCAACGCCGACCCCATGGTGAAGCTCGCGATTGCCCTGTACCCCACGTACATGGCACTTGAGGAAACCACGAAGACGCGTGCCGGCGACGGCCTTTTGCATCGCCCCGCTTTCCTTGCCGCGGTGCAGGCGTACCGCCAGTCACAGGGTGGCTTCGTTTATCCGGACGCGAACCTCAGCCTGCGCATTACCTTCGGCAACGTGCAGGGCTACACGCCGCGCGACGGCGTGGCTTACACGCCTTTCACCACGCTTGAAGGGCTGGCCGCAAAGGCCACCGGCACGGAGCCGTTCGCGGCGCCGCAAGTTCAGCTCGACGCCATCCGCGAGCGCCGCTTTGGTGGCCGCGCTGATGCCGCTCTGGGCAGCGTGCCGGTGAATTTCCTGTCGGATCTCGACATCACCGGCGGCAACTCCGGTTCGCCGGTGATGGACGCCCGCGGTCGTTTGGTCGGTTTGGCTTTCGATGGCAACTGGGAGTCGGTCAGCTCGAACTGGGTGTTCGACCCGACGATGACGCGGATGATCGCCGTCGACTCGCGCTACATGATGTGGGTGATGGAGCAGGCCTTTCCGGCGCCGCAGTTCGTGAAAGAACTGGAAGACGCCGCTAAGGCACGCTGAGTCAGCCGGGAAAATGCGGCGGCTTCATGAGACAGGGCGGCCTTCGGGCCGCCCTCGTCGTTTAGGGCTAGTCTTCAGGTATCGGAAGGAGGACTGATCATGCGAGTGATTTTTCACGGTGCTGCCAATGAAGTGACCGGGTCTTGCCACGAGGTGGAGGCAGCCGGGCATCGCGTGCTGCTGGATTGCGGCTTGATCCAAGGCGGACGCACCGATGAGGCGCGCAATCGCGAGGACTTTGACTTCGACCCCGAGGCCATCGATGTCGTGGTCTTGAGTCACGCTCACATCGACCACTGCGGGCGCTTGCCGCTG
Organism: Lysobacterales bacterium; assembly: GCA_038324485.1. Taxonomy (GTDB): domain Bacteria; phylum Pseudomonadota; class Gammaproteobacteria; order Xanthomonadales; family Xanthomonadaceae; genus Silanimonas. The sequence goes on along the minus strand of JBBQIA010000402.1, from coordinate 44 downwards.
CTGGTGAAGCGCGGCTTTCGCGGCTCGATCTGGACCCATCGCGC
>JBBQIA010000401.1:0-1840 GCA_038324485.1 Lysobacterales bacterium | reverse complement strand
TTCTTCGGCGAGCGGTCCTTGCTCACGGGCGAAGGCCGCTCGGCCACCGTGGCCGCTTTGGCCGATACGGCCGTGGCCGAACTGGGCAAGGACGCCTTCGGCGCCCTTCTCAAGGTCAAGCCCGGCATGGCCGAATACCTCGGCCGCGTGCTGGCCGAGCGCGATCAGGGTCGGGCCACCGCCTCCGCCGCGGCGGGAACCGCGACGGATCCGCATAACGGGCAACAAAAAGGGCATCAGCTCATGAACCGCATCCTCAACTTCTTCGGGCTGGCATGAGCGTCTACGAAATCATCATGCTGGTCTGCTTCGGCTCCGCCTGGCCCTTCGCCCTCGTCAAGTCGTGGCGTTCGCGCCAGACCGGGGGAAAGAGCCTGTTCTTCCTCATCATCGTGTTCGTCGGCTACACCTCCGGCGTCATCCATAAGTACCTCCACAGCCGCGATCTGGTGATCTTCCTCTACGCCCTCAATGCGTTCATGGTCGGCGCCGACATCGTCCTGTATGCCCGGAATAGACGGATTGAGAAGGCGAATCGCGACGATTAGATCGACCGTCGTGATCGAATCCAGCACAACAGGCTCCTCAAGGCGCACGCGTCGCGTCTGCCCGCTTCACGGTTGCCACACCGCCCTGAAGAAGCGAACCGATTGGCTCCCCATCTCCAAGGGCAACCAGAGTGTTGTCGTCAATGCGGTGTTCGTCGAGAAGGGAATCCATTGCGCTTGAGAGAGGTTGGAAGAGGCTTCAATGACATACAATTGGCTCGGTGTGCCGATTAAACCCAGGCCGTTGTACCGGATGGCCAATCGCGGTTTTGGCTCGGAAAGGATCAACAGGGTGACGCTCTGCGCAGGCAAATAAACGCTGACCGTCGCATTGGTCACGGGCACAGGAGGCAGATTGGTGATGACGGAAGCCGTTTTCGCCACGTTGGTGAAGATGAGTTGCCAGATCTGCGCGTTTGTCGAACCGATGAAATTCGTCACGGCCAGCGTGATATTGGTTGATCCGGTGAGCGCTTTGTGGACAAACATGACGGTCAGCGCGGCGTCGGTGGTGCGCTGCGCGGCAAAAACGGCAAGATTCGTCTCGTTGATCGAGTTGCTCACGGACACGCTGACGTCGCCAAAGGTGGACTTTGCGCCATCGTAGTTCCGGTACATCTGTATCGCCTTGAACGTCGGCGAGCCGGCGGGCGGCGTGGTCCAGCGCTCGGCAAGGTCCAGTCCCTCGCGACCGAAGATGCCCAGGATGTCGGCCTGCGCGGTCGCGCCATTGATGTGGCTTTCCGCGCCCCAGTTGTATTCGGTGATGCCGGTGAGCGTTCCGGGATAGTAGGTGGCAACCCAGCCCTTGAGGCGCGGGATAAGCTTCACGACACGCGTGAGCGGGTTATCGCCAACCCAACTTTCGTCCACATAGTTCGTGTCCCACAGCGACCGTGTGGAACGGTTGCGCCTCATTTGCATCGCCGTGGTAACGGAGGTTCCGAACTCGCCGCCTTGCGGATAGTAGTGAACAGTGCAGACATCGAGTAGGCGTCGACCGGCGGTCACACTCGCCTGCTTCATCTGGCTGAGAAGATAGGGGTACACATCCGATCCTCCATGGGCCGCCCGGTCGGGGTAGACGCCGGGATAACCGTGCGTGCTCTCGTACTGGTCGTCCGAGCCGCTGAAAATCGTATCCACGAAATGCCACTCCTCAGGCCCGAGCACGAGTGTGCCGGGATCGGTGGCCTTGATGAGGGTGGAGAAGTTGATCATCTTGTCGCGCACCTCGCCCATGGTCGCGCCTGCCGGATGCACATCCTGATGCTGCGAGTGCCAAATGCCGG
>JBBQIA010000400.1:0-1842 GCA_038324485.1 Lysobacterales bacterium | reverse complement strand
CCGTGATGGTCGGCCTGCAGTTCGTCACCAATCCGCTCACCATCGTGCCGGTCTACGGCTTCACTGGTTGGATCGGCTATTGGGTACTGGGGGTGTTTGGTCTAGGTGCCGATCTGAGTCCCGCGCTGCGACTGACCAATGCGCTGTTCGTGGGCGGCGTGGTGACTGGCATCGTGTTCGCCTTGTTGGCCGACTTGAGCTGGCGCTTCATGGCTTGGGAAGCCGGCGTGTTTCGACGCCGACTCGATGTGCTGCGTCAGCGCGCCGCTGAGCGGGCTGCGGAACGAAGCGCCGAGGATTAAGTATTCCGTTTATTCAGTTCCTGACTGAATTGCCTCAGTCGCTTTCGTATCCAGTCGAAGGACCGGATAACGATTTACTTCGGTGTCGAAGTAGGGGCTTCGCAGGTAGAAGAAACGCAGGCGCTCGCGTGGGCTGTCGGCGAAGGCCGCATCGGCCGCCAAGCGCGCGTCGAACTCCGCTTTCAATGCCGGATCTTTCGCCATCATCTCGCGAGCCATGGCTTCGAGCACCCGCGGTTCGGCGTATTCCTTCTCTTCAAAAATGGCGTTGAAGAAACCCCAGCGCAGGAAACTGTCGGGCGAGGCCGGCTCGAGCAGCAGGGCGATGAGGCGCGCCTTTTCTTGATTCATCGACACCAGCACGCTCCCCGCCAGAACGTCCTGCATTCCCAGCTCGAGGGTCTGCGATACGGCGCTAAGGCCATGCCGGCCCTCGAACGGACGCGCGGCCCACGTGGCGCCCTCAAAGCGATAGCGGCCGGCCGTCACCGCGGTGTTGCGCTCGATCCGCTGCATCGCAATGCCGTGCGCCTCGAGCCGTTCGATGACGTCCTGCCACTGCGGCGGAATCAGGTAGGCGGCAGGGGCGGCGGCTTCGGCGAGCACGGTGACCGTTTTTTGCACCGGCACGCTCAGCGTGATCGGGCGCGCGGGGTCGTACTGCACCCAATCCGCGCCCGAGACCTCGCTTGGCGTGCGTGAGTCGGCGACGGCCAAAAAGTCCTGCGGCTCGGCATCGTCGGCCAGTCCGAAGGCCAGAGGGATCGATTCGCCTTCGGCAAAGCGCTTGGCCTGCGCTTGGGACACGGCCTCACGCAGCGATGCGCCTTCAGTCTTGAGACGTCGCAGGATCTCGACAAGAAGGGCTTCGTTCACCGCCACGCGCGTGCGGAAGTCTTTCAACATGTGCGTTTCGACCAAGAGTCCGGCGCGATTCACGGCGGCCGCGTAGCCGCCCGAAAAGCGCGGGTCGGAGGCGCCTTCCACCAATCCGGCGCGAACGTCCGTGGAGTCGACGAGGGTGAAGTAATTCGTCAGCGGCCAGCCTGCCGCGGCCAGCGTGGGCTTCACTTGCTCGTCGAAGAAGCGCGTCTGCCACGCGGCGAGGGACGCTTCGATGTTCGACGCGGTTTCGAAGGCCCACGTCATCGCGTACTGATAGTCGGCGCCGTTGGTGTTGTGCAGGTCGATCATCAGGTCGGGTGACCACGCGTTCCACAGGCGCATCCACGCCCGCATTTCGGGCGCGTCGAGCTTGGTGTAGTCACGATTGAGGTTGAGGTTCTGCGCGGTGCCGCGCCAGCCCATCGCCTCGGGGCCGTTTTGGTTGATGCGGTTGAAGGGCGAAAAGCGCTCATGGCCGTCGACGTTGAACACCGGCACAAGAACCAGCACCGCCGCGTCGAGCAGGTCGGCGTGCTTGCCGCTCACCGTGAGGTCGCGGACCAGGGCCATCAGCACGTCCTTGCCCTCGTTCTCGCCGGGGTGAATCGCGGCCTGAATGAACACGATGGGCTTGCCGGTGGCCTGCGCTTCGGCG
>JBBQIA010000399.1:0-1842 GCA_038324485.1 Lysobacterales bacterium | reverse complement strand
CGGCGGGGGCCTACGGGCTGCCCTTTGTGCTGTGCATCATCAACAACCAATGGGCCATCTCGGTGCCGCGCAAAGCGCAAACCGGCGCGCCGACCCTAGCGCAAAAAGGCTTGGCTGGCGGCTTGGAAAGCGTGCAGGTGGACGGCAACGACCTCATCGCCGTGCGCGCCGCCATGGACCACGCTTTGGTGCGCGCCCGCAGTGGCAAAGGCGGCAGCGTGCTCGAGTTCGTGACCTATCGACTGGCCGACCACACCACCGCTGACGATGCGCGCCGCTACCGCAACGACGATGAAGTGAAGGCCGCTTGGACGCGTGAACCGCTGGTGCGCCTGCGCACTTACCTGACGTCGCTGGGCGTCTGGAGCGAAGCCGAAGAGCTGGCCTGGCGCGAGGTTTGTGGCGCGCGCGTCGATGAAGAAGTGAACGCCTATTTGCAAACGCCGCCACCGCCCGTCACCGACATGTTCGACTACCTCTACGAGACGCTGCCGCTGGATCTGGCCGAACAGCGCGAAGACGCCATTGAGTGGGAGAACCGCCGATGAGCGCACCCGCCATCACCCTGATTGAAGCCATCACACAGGCCTTGGCCTATGAAATGGCCGCAGACCCCAGCGTCTTGGTCTTGGGCGAGGACGTGGGCATCAATGGCGGCGTATTTCGTGCGACGGCCGGGCTTCAACAGCGCTTTGGCGACGAGCGCGTGCTCGACACGCCGCTGGATGAAACCACCATCGCTGGCCTCACCGTTGGGCTCGCGACGCAGGGCATGAAGCCGATTGCCGAAGTGCAGTTCGACGGCTTCGTCTACCCGATGCTCGACCAGTTGATTTGCCACGCCTCGCGCTTTCGCAACCGCACGCGCGGACGCCTGACCTGCCCGATGGTGCTGCGCGTGCCCTGGGGTGGCGGCATTCGTGCGCCAGAGCATCACAGCGAAGCCAACGAGTCGATGTTCACCAACGTGCCGGGCTTGCGCGTGGTGATGCCTTCCTCGCCGCAGCGCGCCTATGGCCTGCTGCTTGCGGCCATTCGTGATCCCGACCCGGTGGTCTACCTCGAACCGAAACGCATCTATCGTCAATACAAAGAAGACGTGCCCGATGACGGCGAAGCCCTGCCGCTCGACGTCTGCTTCGTGCTGCGCGACGGCGACGACATCACGCTCGTCACCTGGGGCGCGCAGGTGAAAGAAACGCTGGAGGCCGCCGAAAAATTGGCCGCTGAAGGCATCGGCGCCGAAGTGATCGACGTGGCCACCCTCAAGCCGCTCGACTTCGACACCATCCTTGAATCGGTGAAAAAAACCCGGCGCTGCGTCATCGTCCACGAAGCCTGCCGCACGGCCGGCTTCGGCGCCGAAATCGCCGCGCGCTTGGCCGAACACGCCATGTATGACTTGGTGGCGCCCGTCGAGCGCGTTACCGGCTACGACGTGCCGATTCCCCTCTTCCGTCTCGAGATGAAGTACCTACCCTCGGTCGAGAAGATCATCGCCGCCGCCCGTCGCGCGCTGGCCGCGTCCTGAGCCCGGAGGCCCCGATGAGCACCACACAACGCTTTCTTCTGCCCGATTTGGGCGAAGGTCTGCCGGACGCCGAGATCGTCGAGTGGCACGTGGCCATCGGCCAAGTCGTGCGTCTGGACGACCCGCTGGTCTCGATGGAAACCGCCAAGGCGGTGGTCGACGTGCCCTCCCCGTTTTCGGGCACCCTGCTGCGCGTAGCCGGCAAAGTGGGCGACGTGATCGAGACCGGTCACTGGCTGGCGGAATTTGAGGTCGATGCGAAGCTGCCGCAGCGCGCGGCCGGTCACGACACGGGGCATGGGCATGGCGCG
>JBBQIA010000398.1:0-1866 GCA_038324485.1 Lysobacterales bacterium | reverse complement strand
GCGACGCGCTGCGTGCGCAGCGTGCGCGCAACCCCGGACGAAGAGCCGCGCTGGCCGCGCTCGACCACGTGCAGGCTCACTGCCGGGGCGTGCGCGACGCGCTGGCGGGCGCAATCCAAACCGACGATTGGTTGGCCGCCGGGCCGATCCAGCCGGGCATCCATTCGCCGTGGCGCGCCGATGGCAGCTTCGCGGTCGGCAACTTGGCGGGCGAAGCCCATCCGATCCTCGGCGAAGGCATCAGCATGGCGATCCAGTCCGCATGGCTGCTGTGCGACCGGCTGCTTGACCACGCTGATGGCCCGTCTGCCCGAGAGGCTTTGCCTCTACAGCTTGAGCGGATCGGCCGCGACTACGCGCGCCGTTGGCGGGGCCAGTTCGCGTCGCGTATCCGCATGGCCGCGGTGTGCGCGCACTTGGCGATGCGCCCGCAGGCAGCAGGTGCATTGCTGCCGATCTTGCAGAAAGCGCCCAGCCTGCTGACCCTTTGCGCTCGCGCCGCGGGCAAGGTGCGCCAACCGCCGAATTCGCCTGTTGGGCGTACCCCTGATTCCATCCATAACGGAGCAACGCCATGAGCGCATCGACCACCGAGGGTCAAACGTTCGCCGTCGTGCGCGAACTGATTGCCAAGGACCATGCCATCGCGCCGGAGACACTTACGCCAGACACGCCCCTGCAGTCGCTAGACATTGATTCGCTATCGTTGATCGAGCTGATCTTCAACCTTGAAGATCGTTTCGACGTCGTGGCCGACAAGGTGCCCGAGAATCTGCCAACGCTCGGCAGCGTTGCCGACTACATCGACAGCCTGGTCGCCGCGAGAACGGCCGCCGCAGGCGACGCTGCGCCTTCCGCCTGATGGCTGCGCGTCGCGTTGCCGTAACCGGCTTGGGCGTCGTTTCGCCGCTTGGCAACGATGAAACGAGCTTCTTCGAGGCGCTGCAGGCTGGCCGCTCCGGCGTTCGCAGGCTGGAGGTTGCGTTTTCCGAGCGCCTGTCGAATCGGATCGGTGCATCGGTCGATTTCGACGGTGCCGCGCACTTTCCGCCGCCGAAGCTGCGCATGCTCGATCGGGCGTCGCAGTTCGCGCTGTTTGCCGCACAGCAGGCCGTCAGCAGCGCCGGCCCGGGCCTGTTCGACAAAGAGCGCGAGCGGGCAGGGGTGTTTCTTGGCACCGGCATGGGCGGCGCGCAGACCACCGACGACGGCTATCGGGCCCTTTACGCCGATGGGGCATCGCGCCTTCCCCCTTTCAGCGTGCTGATGGCGATGAACCACGCCGGCGCAGCGTGGATCGGCCTCGAATACGGGCTGCAGGGCCCCAACCTGACTTACTCCACGGCCTGCTCGTCGTCGGCCGTCGCCATCGGCGAAGCGTGGCGGCGCATACGCTGCGGGGAAATGGACGTGATGCTGGCCGGTGGCAGCGAAGCGCCGCTCAATTTCGGCACGCTCAAGGCGTGGGAAGCGCTGAAGACGCTGGCCGCCGAAGACTTGAACGACCCCGCTGCATCGTGCAAACCGGTCGCCCTTGATCGCAGCGGCAGGGTGCGTGGCGAGGGCGCTGCGGGGCTGGTGCTCGAAGAGTGGGAGCACGCGCAGCGCCGCGGCGCGCGCATCCGCGGCGAGCTGATCGGCTACGGGCTGTCCACCGACGCCAGCCACATGACCCATCCCACGGTGGAGGGCCAAGCGCGCGCCATGGCGCTGGCGCTAGAGTCGGCCTGTATCAACGCGAGCGCGATCGATTACATCAACGCCCACGGCACCGGCACAGCGGCGAACGACGTGACTGAGACCAAGGCCATCCGTGACGTGTTCGCAGCACACGCCGACCGTCTCCCGGTCAGTTCGACCAAGTCG
>JBBQIA010000397.1:0-1918 GCA_038324485.1 Lysobacterales bacterium | reverse complement strand
TTCGACTGGTTCGCTACGCAGAACATCGATGTGCTTTGCGTTCAAGAAACCAAGGCGCAGGCCCATCAGCTCACCGACGCCCTCTATCACCCGCCCGGCTATCACGTGGCGTTTCGCGACGCCTCGACGAAGAAAGGCTACTCCGGCGTTGCGGTCTACAGCCGCAATCCGCCCGAGAAGCTCATCACTGGGCTGGACTGGTCTCCCTTCGACGAAGAAGGGCGCTACCTCGAAGCCCGCTTCGGCAGCCTGTCGGTGGTGTCGCTCTATCTGCCCTCGGGCAGTTCGGCCGAAGTCCGTCAAGCGTTCAAGTTCGAAGTGATGGCGTGGTTCCGGCCGAAGCTGCAGGCCATGCTGGCCTCGGGCCGCGAGGTGGTGCTCTGCGGCGACTGGAACATTGCCCACACCGCCATGGACATCAAGAACGCGAAGTCGAACGAAAAGAACTCGGGATTCTTGCCGGAAGAGCGCGCGTGGCTCAGCGCCCTGATTGAGCAAGACGGCTGGGTGGATGCGTATCGCCGCCTGCGGCCGCAGGGCCAGGACTACACCTGGTGGAGTCAGCGCGGCGCAGCGCGAGCGAAAAACGTGGGCTGGCGCATTGACTATCAAATTGCGAGTGCGGGCATCGCCTCGCGCCTGAAGGACTGCGCCATTCATCCCGAGCCGCGCTTCTCGGACCATGCGCCCTTTGTGGTCGACTATGCCGACTGAGGGTCACCGACCCGGCTGGCGGGACGTTCTTCGCGGGCTTCGAGACCCGAAGGTGTCTCTGCTTTTGCTGCTGGGCCTCGCCGCAGGTCTGCCCTTCATGATGGTGGGCAACACGCTTGGCTTCTGGCTTCGCACCGAGGGCATTGAACTGGGCGCCATCGGCTTCCTGTCGTGGGTCGGCGTGGTGTATTCGCTGAAGTTTTTGTGGGCGCCCATCATCGACCGCACGCCCGCGCCGCTGCTCGGCCGCTTCGGCCGCCGTCGCGGATGGCTGCTGCTGGCGCAGGGAAGTGTGGTGGCGGGCCTGTTGGGCATGGCTTGGCTGCAGCCTGCGGGGAACCTTCAGCTTTTCGGCGTCTTAGCCCTCGCGGTCGCCTTTGCTTCTGCAACGCAAGACATCGTGATCGACGCATGGCGCATCGAATGTGCGGACGACGGGGGTCAGCTGGCGATGCTCAGCGCGGCCTACTTGTTGGGCTATCGCGCGGCGTTGCTCATGACGGACGCCCTGATCTTCTTGGTCGCGGCGAAGATCGGTTGGGCCTCGTCCTACACAGCGGTGGCGGCCATCGCCTTTGCTGTGATGGTCGTGGTGGCGTTCGTGTCCGAGCCCCGAAGCGCACCCAGTGCGATCGGCGCCAGTCTGTGGACGGCGCGCGGGGCGTACGACGCGATCCTCGGCCCATTCATTGCCTTCTTTCGCCAGCATCGGCACATGGCCTTGGCGCTGCTCGCGGCAATCAGTCTTTATCGCTTGGCCGATTTCGTGATGGGCCCGATGGCCAATCCGCTGTATGCCGACCTCGGTATTGATGAGTCCACCATCGGCAGCGTGCGTGGCGGCATCGGGTTGATTGCTACGGTCTTCGGCACCGCAGCTGCGGGCATCGCGGCCCTTCGTCTCGGTCTGTATCCGACCTTGCTGATCGGCGCGGTGCTGGGGCCGACGTCGAATTTGGCCTTTGCGTGGCTGGCGCTGTCAGGCGGCGACACAATGGCCTTCGGCATCACCATGGCGGTGGATAATTTCTCCGCCGGCTTTGCCGGCATTGCCCTCATCGCCTACATGTCGAGCCTCACCGATTCTGCCTACACCGCGACGCAGTACGCGCTGCTCAGCTCTTTCTACGCGCTGCTCGGCAAGGTGCTCAAGGGCTTCTCCGGCGTGATCGTCGAATCGCTGGCGCGCACGATGCCGCTGATG
>JBBQIA010000396.1:0-1918 GCA_038324485.1 Lysobacterales bacterium | reverse complement strand
GACACGCTGGAAGAGGCCTTGGCTGGGCAGGCCGGGCACGCTGTGGAGATCAAGGTCAGCGTGCGTGGCGATCGCGCTCGCTATCTAGATATGGCCGTGCGTAACGCTCAGCTGGCCTTGGCGACCGAGCAGGCCAGTCGCGCCAGCCAGCAGGTGCGGCTAGAAGACCTTCAGAACCTTCTGGGCTTGGCCGCGCCGCCGCAGCGCATCGAATGCTTCGACATCAGCCACACGATGGGCGAGGCCACCGTCGGCAGTAATGTGGTGTTTGGCCCTGAGGGCGCCATCAGCGCGCAGTATCGGCGCTTCAACGTCAGCGGCATCGAGCCCGGCGACGATTACGCCGCGATGAAACAAGTGCTCACGCGGCGGTTCAAGCGCGGCGTCGAGGAGGGCGTGCTGCCTGACGTTTTGCTGATTGATGGCGGCATCGGCCAGCTGCGGCAGGCGCTCGACGTGCTCGAGGCCTTTGACGTGCAGGGCGTGGCCGTCATTGGCGTTGCGAAGGGCGAGGCGCGGAAAGCCGGCGACGAGCGCCTGGTGTTTCCCGACGGGCGCGAAATACGCCCCGGTGCCGCGTCGCCGGGTCTGCAGTTGGTACAGCAAGCTCGCGATGAAGCGCATCGCTTTGCGATTACCGGGCATCGCAAGCGTCGCGCTAAGGCCCGCGATACCAGTCGTCTTGAGGACATCCCGGGCGTTGGCCCGCGACGCCGACAGGCCCTGCTCAAGCACTTCGGCGGCTTGAAAGGACTGAAGGAGGCGGGCATCGAAGAAATTACTCGCGTTGAAGGGGTCAGTGCGGCTTTGGCTCAACGCCTTTATGCTTTCCTGCATGGGCTGCCCGACGAGTCCGACGGCGGAGGAACGAATTGACCCTGACCATTCCCACTGCGATCACCCTGTTCCGCATCGTGCTGATACCGGTGATGGTGGTCGTGTTCTATTCGCCAATCGACGACGCCCGCTTCTGGGCGGCGCTTATCTTTACGGTGGGTGCGCTCACGGATTGGCTGGACGGCTGGATCGCGCGGCGTTGGAACATGTTTTCCGACTTCGGCGCCTTCCTTGACCCCGTGGCGGACAAGCTGGCCGTTGCGGCCGCGCTGTTCATCGTGGTGCAGGCATATCCCACGCCATTTCTTGCGGTTCTCTCGGCGGTCATCGTTGGGCGCGAGATCACCATTTCCGCCCTGCGCGAGTGGATGGCTGAAATCGGTGCGCGTGGTGCGGTGGCCGTTGCTTGGGTCGGCAAGTTAAAAACCATCGTGCAAATGTGCGCCATCGTTGCGCTCTTGCTGGGCGCCTCGCTGCCGCCGTTTCCAGCGCAGGTCATCGGCGAATGGCTGCTGGCAATCGCTGCCGCGCTGACGCTTTGGTCGGGTGCGGACTACCTTCGCGCCGCGTGGCCGGCCTTTGCCCGTCGCGATGCCTGAACCGAGGGCCGGTTAGCGAAAAAACTGAGCGCAGTAGTGTTGACATCGTCTTCGAAATCACCATAATGCGCGTCTCCGGTGCGGGAATAGCTCAGTTGGTAGAGCACGACCTTGCCAAGGTCGGGGTCGCGAGTTCGAGTCTCGTTTCCCGCTCCACGTTTTCCCAAGACCTCGGCTCGCCGAGGTTTTGTTTTTTTCGACAGGGCCTGGTGGCAGAGTGGTCATGTAGCGGACTGCAAATCCGCGTACGCCGGTTCGATTCCGACCCAGGCCTCCATCGAGTTTTTCAACCGCGCCCAGCGCGGTTTTTTTTTGGACGACGCAAAAGCATTATCATCGCGTCATGCCCGGGTGGTGAAACCGGTAGACACTGGGGACTTAAAATCCCCCGACCGCAAGGTCATGCGGGTTCGAGTCCCGCCTCGGGCACCAGATCGACCAGTGATAGCGGATTGACGATTCGAGCGTGCTGCACTTGCAAC
>JBBQIA010000395.1:0-1944 GCA_038324485.1 Lysobacterales bacterium | reverse complement strand
TGGCGTGCACGTCGCCGACCACATGACCATTGATCACAATCACCGGCGCCCGCAGTTCGCCCTCAACCCGGCCCCGCGAGGCCACAGTGACGGTCGCGGACTCGCCCGGATCGGCCAGCGCGCGGCCGATTAGCTGGCCCTCCAAATACAGGCCACCGCTGAAGTGCAAATCGCCGCGCAAGATCACCTGCGGGCCAATCAGGGTGTCGACGCTGCCGCCGCTGCGTTGCGGGCGCGCTTTCGAATCATTGAAACCAAGCATGGAAAAACCTCATTGGGGGGCATCAGATGGGGCGGGGTTTCGCGCCTCGCCCACTTGCCAGGGCAGCGTGGCGTCGATGCGATTCCTGCCGCTCTCGAGTGAAAACTGAACCCGCTGCGGGGTGAAGCCATCCGGCAGAACGATGCTGCCTTCCAGCTTCTGAAAGTAGCGGAAAGAATACTCCTGCGCGGCAGCCTCGTCGGATTGCCTCAAGGTCGTCCACTCCACCGTCTTTAATTCTCCAGCCATCACACCTTCAACGGCGAAGCGCAGAGCGCCGGTGCTGATCGCGCCGCGATTGAGGTTTTGCGTCAGCGTGACCGCGTAGCGCCAGCTGCCGCCCACCTCGGGCTGAAAGCTCACCGCATGCACCGACAGGCCGCGGCGCTGCCCGGTGGCACCCACTAGGCGCTCGTAGAAGGCCACGTCGGCGCGAAGCGCGGTGATCTCCTCGTCGCGCTCGGCCAAGGTCTGCTGAACCTCCAGATTCGCCGCCCGGCTGATTTGGTCGGAGCGCGTCAGGGTGACGACCTCCTGCCGCGCGCGCTCCAGCGCGACGGTGCTGTCGCGATGCTCGGACTGAAGCTCGGCATGCTCGGTGCGCAGGGCCACCAATTCTGGACCCGCTCGCCACGCCATCCAGCCCCACAGGAGCAGCAGGCTCAGCGGCCAGCCAATAAGCACCGCCCAGCGCCTCACCTGATCAGAGGTGCGGCGTGGGACGACGATGAAGCGGGTGTCGTCGCTGCGATTCGAACTCACGGGAAACATCCAAACACGGCCGTCCGGTATAGCGGGCGCCTTCAGGCAGGGTCAAGCGCGCGACCGCATACTTTCAACTCTCCCTGCACCCCGTGGAGCCCCCCATGCCCGACGCCCCCTTGTTTGCTTTTGGCCTTGCACTCGCTTGCCTCGCCGGCATCCGTGCGTATTTAACGGTCTTCGGCGTCGGCATGGCGGCCCTGCTCGGCTGGATGCCGCTGCCAGCGGGCATGGACGTGATCCTCTCGCCTTGGGTGCTCGGTACGGCCGGTGCACTGGCCGTGGTCGAGTTCACGGCCGACAAAATTCCCGGCGTGGATTCGGCATGGGATCTCGTCAATACGCTTGCTCGCGTGCCAGTGGGTGCCTTTTTGGCGTCGGCCGCGCTATCCCCGGACGGCGAGTGGGGTGTCGCAGCGGGCGCCTTAGGCGGTGCGGCCGCTCTGGCCACGCATGCCCTGAAAAGCGGCTCGAGGGTCGCGATCAATGCCTCGCCCGAGCCGGTCTCAAACTGGGTGGCTTCAGGCACGGAAGACGTTGTGGCGGTCGGCGGCTTGGCCCTCACCCTCATCGCGCCGGTGATCGCCGCAACGGTCTTGCTGGGGCTGGCCATCGTCGGCCTGTTCGTGGGCTGGCGCTTATTCAAGCACTTCCGCGGAAGTCAACGAAGCAAAGCGTTATCTGCGTCACAAGTGTGAATCTTGTTGAACCAGCGTTGCCCTTGGTGAGAGCCGTGCGAACAATGGCGGCATCCCTAGGAGTCCGCCGCCGTGTCCGTTGCCGCTGCTCTCGAAGCCGGCCGAATTACGGCCGATGAATTAGCCCCGGTGCTCCAGCAGCGCTGTCGGCTGCTTGAGCGGCGCGTGCGCCGCGCTCGACGCGCGGGCTGGGACATCAACGCCGTCGCGCAAATCCGCGAA
>JBBQIA010000394.1:0-1954 GCA_038324485.1 Lysobacterales bacterium | reverse complement strand
TTAACTGCAAAGACACGGCCGGCTGGCTCAGAAAGAGCGCCTCGGCGGCACGGCTGACCGAGCCCAAGCGCGCCACCTGACAGAAGGCCTGCAGGGGCTTGATGCGGCTTCCCTTGTAGTAGAAGCGACCACTTTCTCGCTCAGATGCCGGCTTTTGAGTGCTCGTTCGCCGCTTGATGGCCATGTTTTCACGTATGTATTTGAAAAGTTAATGAAGTGTATCTACAGATTTGTTTTGTCAACAAGTGCTTATCCTTGCGAGGGTGGCTCCACGCCGGCCACACGCCGGTGACTTCTTCAGCCGCACGGATCGACGCCCCACCATGACTGCCGCCACCCAGCCCAGCCGCCCGACTCCCGCCATCACGCCCGCGCCAGAGGGCTTCCGCCGCGTCGGCGCGCTCGTGCCCGGCGAAGACGCCATCCTGCCGCCCGAGCTGCGCGCCATCCTCACCGACCTGCATCGCCTGTTTGAACCGGCCCGTCGCCAGCGCCTCGCCGCTCGCGTCGCCCGTCAGGCTGAATTCGATGCTGGCCTGCTGCCCGACTTTCGCGCCGACACCCGCGGCATTCGCGAAGGCGACTGGACGGTGGCACCGATTCCCGCCGCGCTGCAGGACCGCCGCGTGGAAATCACCGGGCCGGTCGACGCCAAGATGGTGATCAACGCGTTGAACTCGAGCGCCAACTGCTTCATGGCCGATTTCGAAGACAGCAACGCACCGTCCTTCGCCAATCAGATCAACGGACAGCGGTCCCTGCGTGATGCCGTCGACGGCATTCTCGCGTTTACCGCGCCGGACACCGGCAAGCGCTACGCCCTCGACCCGGCCAGCAAGACCGTGCTGATCGTGCGCCCGCGCGGCTGGCACTTGGACGAGGCCCACATCACCATCGACGGGCAGCCGATCAGCGGCGGCCTCTTCGACCTCGCCACCTTCGCCTTCCACAACGGCAAGACGCTGGCCTGGCGCGAGCGCGGCCCCTACTTCTATCTGCCGAAGATGGAGTGCATGGAAGAGGCCCGCTTGTGGGACGAGGCCATGGCCTTTCTTGAAGTGCGCCTGAGCCTGCCGGTTGGCACGATGAAAGCGACGGTGCTGATCGAAACCCTGCCGGCCGTTTTCGAGATGCACGAAATCCTGCACGCCCTTCGCGGCCGCATCGTTGGCCTCAACTGCGGGCGCTGGGACTACATCTTCAGCTACCTCAAGACGCTGCGCCGTCATCCCGACCGCGTGCTGCCCGAGCGCGGCCAAGTGACGATGGCCCAGCCTTTCCTCACTGCGTATTCCGAACTGCTGATCCAGACCTGTCATCGCCGTGGCGCTCACGCCATGGGCGGCATGGCCGCGCAGATCCCGATCAAGGGCGACGATGAGGCCAACGAGCGCGCCATGCAGCGCGTGCGGGCCGACAAGCTGCGCGAAGTCACCAATGGCCACGACGGCACGTGGGTGGCGCATCCGGCGCTGATCCCGATCGCTCGCGAGATTTTCGACGCGCACATGCCGACGCCGAACCAGCAGCACGTCAAGCGCGAGGACGTCTACGTAACCCGCGACGATCTGCTGAAGCCGTCGCTGGGCACCATCACCCGCACGGGTTTCGACAGCAATGTGGAAGTCTGCGTGCGCTACATGGCGGCGTGGCTGGCCGGCAATGGCTGCGTGCCCATCCATCACCTGATGGAAGACGCGGCCACCGCCGAAATCAGCCGCACCCAGCTGTGGCAGTGGCTGCACTTCCCGCAGATTGCCGCGCGCGACGGCAAGCCCGCCCTGCCGCTGCTGCTCGACGATGGCAGCCCGCTGGATTGGTCGCTGTTTGAGCGCGCGCTGCTGAACCTGCCGGCGCGCATCGGCGACCGCAGCGCCCTGCCGGGCGGCGAGCGCATTGACGACGCCATGGCACTGCTCGACCGCCTGACGCACGCCGACACGCTGGAAGCCTT
>JBBQIA010000393.1:0-1971 GCA_038324485.1 Lysobacterales bacterium | reverse complement strand
CATCGGCACCCAGCCGCGCCTTGAAGTCGCGCCGGATACGCGCTTCGTCGGCAGTGCCGAAATCGGGCCCGGCGACCACGCGCACCAGCGTGCAGTCCAGTGACAGTTGCTCGATCTTGAAGCGTTCCACACCAGGCAGGTCGCGCAGCGTGTAGATAAGGGCCAGGCCGTGCATGATGGTTCCGTTTTTGGCGACAACGAAGTCGGTCGTTCGGCCCTCGACCGAGCTCAAGACCGGCAAGCTGCGGCCGCATGCGCAGCCGGCGCCGCCCAGCACGCCGACGTCGCCGGTGCGGTAGCGAACGAACGGGAAGTCGCGCGTGGCCAAATGGGTGACGACGATCTCTCCCGACTGCCCCGGACCCGCCGGCTGGCCATCGGGTCGCACCGTTTCGACGACGATGTCTTCGGCACTGATGTGCAGACTGCCTGCCGGACATTCGTGGGCGATGAAGCCGGCGTCGCGGGCGCCATAGCCGTTGGCCACGGGGCAGCCAAAAGCGGCCGAGATCTCCCGCCGTTGTTCGTCGTAGAGGCGTTCGGAGGTGACGAAGATCACCCGCGTTCCGAGGTCGTCCAGGCGCACGCCGCTGGCGCGTGCGTGCCGAGCGATGAGCGCCAGGCTGGACGGGTAACCGAAGAGCATGGCGGCGCGCGTGGCGCGAATGCGGGCAACGAAACTGTCGAGGTGAGCTGGTGACATCTCGAACGCCGGCAGCAGCTCGCTGCGCATCAACGCGTCGCGCAGGCGCCGCACGCGGTCTTGCGCGCCGAGTTCGATTGGGCTACCCCAGACCACGAGTTCAGGGTCGCCGATGTCCACGCCCCACCAGCGCGTGGCGCGCCACTTGGCCGCCACGTCGTGGCTCTTCCGCGCCAGGCCGGTGTAGAAGATCAGCGGCTCGCCCGAGGAACCGCCGGTGTTGTAGCGGGTCAGCGGCCCGTGGTCTGCGGCCTTCATGGCATCGGTGTGAGCGCGGATGTCGGCCTTGCCGAGCAGCGGCAAGCGCGCCAGGTCGGCCACGGAAGTCATGGTCGACGGGTCGAAGGCCAGTTCGGCGAAAAGCCGTTTGTAGAAAGGGACATGACTGCAGATGTCCAGCAGAAAACGCTTCAGATTGCGCAGCTGCAGCGCTGCCAGATCAGCGGGTGCGAGATGCTGAGACGCTTCGAGCTTGCGCCGCCTTGCCACGCTGTCGTGCCCCTTGAGCCGCTCGTGCAACGGGAACAGTGCCCCTACGGCAAAGCGTGTGTACAGGCTAGCCATCTTGTCCCGCCGTCGCCCCGGCTTTGGGAGCAGTGCCATCGGTGGCCGACACGGCCAGGCTACGGAACGCGTCCACCAGAACGTCGACTCGACGGTCCCAGGTGTTGGACGCCGCGTAGTCGCGGATCGCTTGGTGGTCCCATTGTCGGGTCAAGGCCTCTGTCATCGCACGTTCCAGTGCGGCGCCATCGCCAAAGGGCACAATCGTGCCAAGGGCGGGGCTGTTGACGACCTCGGCGTTACCGCCCACGTTGGTAGCCACCACTGGCAACCCGCAGGCCATGGCCTCGAGGAACACGTTGGCCCAACCCTCGTTGGCCGTGGCCAGCACGAAGGCGTCGGCGGCCGAGAGCGGCCAACGCAGTTCTTGCGCCGGCAGCGGCCCGAGAAAGCGCACCACGTCACCCAGATCCAGGTCTTGCACCAGCTGGCGCAGACGCGGGCCGTTGTCACCCTCGGCACTGGGCCCGCCGACGATGAGGTACTGCAGGCCGGGGAAGCGCTTGCGCATCGCCGGCAGCCGTTCGATGACGCGGTGGAAGCCCTTGCGATCGACTAGCCCGCCGACCGAGACAAGCACTGGCGTGCCGGGCGCCAGCCCCAGGCGTGCGCGGGCCTGAAGACGGTCTTCGGGGAAAAAACAGGCCAGGTCGACGCCGTTGCCGACGACGCGGATCTTGCCTATGTCGGCGCCCAGCGCACCG
>JBBQIA010000392.1:0-1972 GCA_038324485.1 Lysobacterales bacterium | reverse complement strand
TCGCTACGAAAGGGTTCTCCGACCAATCGAGTAACCGAGTGGGAACGCCGTAGTGCTGCATCAAAAAAAGCTTGTCCCAATCGTTGGTCAGAGTTCGATTCAAGAACGGAAGCGATCGCTGCACGAAGCGAGTCGTTAGCCTGCATTATTCATGAGGATGTGAATTGAGTTGACGACTGTGGCGAGAAGTCAGCGATTCACGTAGCAAATCAGTGTTGAGACGAATTGCAGCGTGGATCAGCGGAGCGCCACAGCCATCATGAGCGACGCTACACCGCTTCCGTTCGACCTGCCATCTGTCCATCGCAAGAAAGTCACAATAGATTTTACCGGCGGCAACCAGTCTTCGGATGCTGGTTTGTTGTTGCTGCGGCGAGCGGAACGTAAGCTCGGGATATGCGGACGGCTTGCCGCCGCGATGCCGGATCGCCGCGATCCTGGCCGCATCCAGCACGACATGTTCGAGATGGTGATGGCGCGGGTCTCGGCAATCGCGTGCGGCTATGAGGATGCCATCGACCTCGACCGTCTGCGGCATGACCCGCTGATGAAGGTGGCGGTCGGCCGCTGTCCGACAAGCGGTGCGCCGCTGGCCTCGCAATCGACCATCAGCCGTCTGGAGAATGCGCCGAACAAGACGGAGGCGGCACGGCTGACCGCAGCTCTCATCGATCAGGTCGGCACGACCGTGACGCCGGGCAGGCAGGAGATTCTCGACATCGACGACACGTTCTGTGCCGCGCATGGCGGTCAGCAGCTTGCGTTCTGGAACGCCCATCACGACGAGCGCGGCTTCGCGTCGATGCACATCTACCACGTGGCGAGCGCCACGCCGGTGGTCACCATCCTGCGCCCGGCGCGCACCCCGAAGGGTACGGAAGTGTGCACCGTCATCAAACACGTGACCAAGCGCATGCGCAGACATTGGCCGAAGACCCGCATCGTGTGGCGCGGCGACAGCCACTACGGCCGCATCGAGGCGATGGAGTGGGCGGAAAACAACGATGCCGACTACATTTTCGGCCTCGCCGGTAACGCCGTGCTCGATGCCCTGGTGGCAGAAACTGCGACAAATCTGCGCTTCCATCATGCGCTCAGTAGCAAGCCGAAGCTGCGCACCTTTGCGAGCTTTATGTATCAGGCTGGCAGCTGGAAACGGCCGCGAAAAGTGGTGGCGCGGCTCGAATGCTCGCTGCAGCCGGTCGCGGGATCGACCGACATGCGCCAGGAGGTCGACATCCGCTACGTCGTCACCTCGCTCAAGGGCTCGGCGCGGCACCTCTACGAGAATGTCTATTGCCAGCGCGGGCAGATGGAGAATCTGATCAAACTGCACAAGGCGCAGTTGGCGTCGGATCGTATGTCGTGTCACAGCGCGACCGCCAATCAGGTGCGCCTTGTTCTTCACACCGCCGCGTTCTGGCTGATGCATGGCGTGCGCGCCGCGATCCCGCGGACCAGCCCGCTCGCCAAGTGCGAGTTTGCGACAATCCGACAGCGTCTCATCAAGATCGGTGCGCGCGTGATCGAGCACATCGCGCGCATCCGCATTCAGCTACCCACCAGTTGCCCCGAGCGGGCGTTGTTCCGGCTCGTCGCGCTCGGCCTGATGCCGACTGGCCCATGAGTTGCGGGGCCGCGTGCCCCCACGAGCCGCCGACGAGGCAGATCAACCCCCACGCGTTGCACCGTGCGTTGCTTCACACCGATCCAGTAGGGCGGAACGTCGGCTCATGCGGGCTTACCAGACAGGTGAAAGAAGTCGCCGTGATGCATGATTGCGGCTAGTTCCGTAGTCTCTCGTGCTTCGGAATCTTTGAGCGCCTCAAGGTCCTCGACCGTGATGGAATCGAGTGGCTTTCTCAGAATGGACATCGAACTCATCCAGATAGAGGGATTGAATTATCATGCCCGATTCGTTCCTAAGCGGCTCAATCCATCTGAATAAAAGTACAGCCACGCAATGCGCTGC
>JBBQIA010000391.1:0-1986 GCA_038324485.1 Lysobacterales bacterium | reverse complement strand
TCAGCGTCAAAAACGGTCGATTTCTAAACAGCTCAGACTTAGTTCGTCGTCACCAACGCAGCGATACCCGGCTTAGCCCAGCGGCGCATCAGTTCGCAGCGCAACTTGGCGGCCTTCTCGACGTGGCGTTCTTTAACGTGGCCAAAGCCGCGAATCTGCTCCGGCACTTCAGCGATCTCGACCGCCAAGGCGTGGTTATCGGCGTCGAGCTTCGGCAATAGATCGCGAATCGTGGCGACGTAGTCGTCGCGCAATTGGCGCTCCATTTTGCGCTCGTCGGTGTGGCCCATCGGGTCGAGCGCGGTGCCGCGCAGGAACTTCAGGTGCTTCAGCACTTTGAAGGCGCTGAAAATCCACGGACCGTATTCGCTCTTGATGAGGTGACCGTCGGCGTCTTTCTTCGAGAGCAGCGGCGGCGCCAGATGGAAGCGCAGCGAGCCGCCGTCTTCGAACTGGGCGCGCAGCTTGGCTTCGAACTCGCCCGAGGTGTACAAACGCGCCACTTCGTACTCGTCCTTGTAGGCCATCAGCTTGAAGGCGTAACGAGCGACAGCCGCAGTGAGCGCGTCCTTACCCGGCGTCTTCGCCGCTTCAGCCGTGCGCACGTCCGCCACCAGCGCGCTGTAACGCTTGGCGTAGGCGCTGTTCTGGTAGTCGGTGAGGAAGGCAACGCGACGCGCAATGGTTTCGTCCAAGGACAGCGACAGGGTTTCGTCGTCGAGCGTGGCCGCTGTGGTGTCGCGAATCGGCGCCCTAGCGTCGGCCGCATCCACCACGCGATCGATGTCGATGGCCGCCAAGCGGCCCCAGCCGAAGGCCTGCTTGTTCATCTCAACGGCGGCGCCATTCAACTCGACGGCGCGCATCAGCGACTCTAGCGCCACCGGCACCAAGCCCAGCTGCCAAGCGTAGCCAAGCATGAAGAGGTTGGTCGCAATCGCGTCGCCGCAGAGCGCCGTGGCGAGGCGGTTGGCTTCGACGGTGAACGGCTCGCGGCCGCCCAAAGTCTTGCGTACCGTTTCTATGATCGCCTCGGCCGGGAACTGCAGGTCCGGCTGCTTAAGGAAAGACGAGGGCATCGCCTGATACGTGTTCAACACGACTTCGGTGCGGTCGGCGCGAATCTTCGACCGCGACCAATAGTCGTTCACCACCACCAGGTCGCAGCCGAGCACGAGGTCGGCTTCGCCTGCGGCGATGCGCACCGCGTGCAGCTCGGCCGGGTTCTTGCCAATGCGAATGTGCGTCGTGACCGCGCCACCCTTCTGAGCGAGACCGGTCTGGTCGAGTACCGAGGTGCCTTTGCCTTCGAGGTGAGCAGCCATGCCCAGCAGGGCGCCGATGGTGACCACGCCTGTGCCGCCGACGCCAGTGAGCAGGATGTTCCACGGCTGTTCAAGGCTCGTGCGCGGCACCGGCATGGGCAGGGTCTTGAAGTCGACTGCGGCCTTCGGTTTTTTCTTCCGTAGCGGCGCATCGATGACGCTGACAAAGCTCGGGCAGAAGCCCTTGATGCAGCTGTAGTCTTTGTTGCAGCCGCTTTGGTCGATCTCGCGTTTGCGGCCGTATTCGGTTTCTTTCGGCAGCACCGACACGCAGGCCGACTTCACCGAGCAATCGCCGCAGCCTTCGCAGACCAGCGAGTTGATGACCACGCGCTTGGCCGGATCGACCATCAGCTTGCGCTTGCGACGGCGACGCTTTTCAGCGGCACAGGTCTGGTCGTAGATGAGGATCGAGGTGCCCTTCACTTCCGCCATGCGCTTTTGCACGGCGTCCAATTCGGCGCGGTCGTGGAACTGCACGCCGTCGGGGAACACCGAGGCGTCCGACCACTTTTCAATGTCGTCCGACACCACAACGATGGTCTGGATGCCTTCGGCGCGCATCTGCCGCGCGATGTCGGGCACCGACAGCGTGCCGTCCACGGGCTGGCCGCCGGTCATGGCCACGGCGTCGTTGTAGAGGATTTTGTAGGTGATGTTG
>JBBQIA010000390.1:0-1992 GCA_038324485.1 Lysobacterales bacterium | reverse complement strand
GCGCTACCTGCGGCATCTTCCCGGTCGACGAAGAGTCGCTGACCTATCTGCGCCTCTCGGGCCGCGACGAAGCGCACATCGCGCTGGTTAAGGCCTACACGCAGGCTCAGGGGATGTGGCGCACGCCGGGCGCCCCGGACGCCGAGTACAGCGCCGTGCTGGGCCTCGACATGTCGAAAGTGCTGCCGTCGCTGGCCGGCCCCAAGCGCCCGCAGGACCGGGTGCTGCTGAGCGGCATGCAGAAGAACTTCGTCGACAACCTCGGTGGCTTCACCGCCAACCGCAAGCCGCAAAACGGGCAGGTGGCCAATATGGACGCTGAGGGCGGCGCCCAGCATCAGGCGCCCCATCTCGCCTCGAAGCCGCGCTCAAAGATCCGCATCAAGGACAAGGATGCGCACCTGTCCGATGGCTCGGTGGTCATTGCGGCCATCACCTCGTGCACGAACACCTCGAACCCGGCAGTGATGCTGGGCGCCGGTCTGCTGGCGCGCAACGCAGCGGCCAAGGGCCTCACGGCGGCGCCGTGGGTCAAGACCTCGCTCGGGCCGGGCTCGCTGGTGGTCACCGACTACTTGAAGAAAGCCGGCGTGATGGATGACCTGGAGAAGCTCGGCTTCTTCGTGGTCGGCTACGGCTGCACCACCTGCATCGGCAACTCCGGCCCGCTGCCGGAAGCTGTTTCCAAGGGCATTGCCGAAAACGATCTGGTCGTCGCTTCGGTGCTGTCGGGCAACCGCAACTTCGAAGGCCGTGTGCACGCCGAAGTGAAGATGAACTATCTGGCGTCGCCTCCGCTGGTGGTGGCTTACGCCATTGCGGGCACCGTGGACATCGATCTGACGACCGAGCCGCTGGGAACCGGCAGCGACGGAACGCCGGTATTTTTGAAAGACATCTGGCCGACCAACAAGGAAATCGGCGACTTCATCGCCCGGACCGTCGGCCCGGAGATGTTCAAGCACAACTATGCAAACGTTTTCGCCGGCGACAGCCGCTGGAACCAGATTGCCTCCCCGGACGGTGACGCCTACCTCTGGGATGACTCGACCTACATCAAGAACCCGCCCTACTTCGACGGCATGACGATGCAGGTTGGAACGATCACCGACATCCACGGCGCCCGCGTCATGGGCCTGTTTGGCGATTCGATCACCACCGACCACATCTCGCCTGCGGGCAACATCAAGGCCAGTTCGCCGGCCGGCAAGTTCCTGCAGTCGCGCGGCGTGGCCCCGGTCGACTGCAACAGCTACGGCTCGCGCCGCGGCACTGACGACGTGATGGTGCGCGGCACTTTCGCCAACATCCGCATCAAGAACCTGATGCTGGGCGGTGAAGAAGGCGGCAACACCCTGCATCAGCCCTCGGGCGAAAAGATGCCGATCTACGACGCCGCGATGCGCTACAAGGCCGAAGGCATCAGCACGGTGGTCTTCGCCGGCAAGGAATACGGCACTGGTTCGTCGCGCGACTGGGCGGCCAAGGGCACGAATTTGCTGGGCATCAAGGCGGTTGTCGCCGAGAGCTTCGAGCGCATTCACCGCTCTAACCTCGTCGGCATGGGCGTACTGCCGCTGCAGTTCATGGATGGGCAGAACGCACAGACCCTCGGCCTGAAGGGCGACGAAGTGATTTCGATCACCGGCCTGAAGGACGGTGCCGGCAAGGTCGCCGACATCGCCGCCACCCGTCCCGACGGCACGGTGGTGAACTTCAAGGCACAAGTTCTGCTGCTGACGCCGAAGGAAGTCGAATACTTCCGCCACGGCGGTTTGCTGCACTACGTGCTGCGTCAGTTGGCGGCCGACGCGCAAGCCGCCTGAGAGATAACGTACTGCCCCGCGCTCTCGTTCTGAGACGCACCGAAGGCCGCCGCAAGGCGGCTTTCGTGTTTTGGCTTAACCGCCGAGCGCGGGCTTCGACCAATCCGCGCTGACCAACACCCATGCATCGCCGTCTCGGCGCCAGACGGTCTCGACTCGCCGCGCC
>JBBQIA010000389.1:0-2059 GCA_038324485.1 Lysobacterales bacterium | reverse complement strand
GCTGATGAAATCGCGCTAATCCTTGCCGCGTCGGGGTCGGTGTAACCCACACCGGCCCAGCAACGAACGGTCATTTAGACCTATGGAAAGCCAATGACTTCGAAAACCTCGAGCGCGAAACCGCTCGTCATCCTCTTGCTGCTCGGCGCCGCCGTGCTTGCCCTCTGGATGACCGGCGCCAATGAGTGGCTCACGCTCGATGCGCTCAAAGGCCAAGCGGATTCGCTGCGTGCGGCGGTCGTCGCAAATCCTTGGCAGGCCGCTGGGCTGTTCTTTCTGGCTTACGTCGGTGTCACCGCGCTGTCGATTCCCGGTGCCGCGGTGATGACGCTGGCCGCTGGCGCGCTATTCGGCTGGCTGGAGGGCACGGTGCTGGTGTCGTTTGCCAGCTCCATCGGTGCGACGCTGGCCTTCTTGGTGGCGCGCTTCGGCTTTCGTGACGCGCTGCGTGCGCGTTTTGGCGAACGTCTGCGTGATATCGACGCCGGCATCGAACGCGACGGCGCGTTTTATTTGCTCACCTTGCGTCTGGTTCCGGCCTTCCCGTTTTTCCTCGTCAATTTGCTCTCGGGGCTGACCTCGCTGCGCACCCGAACCTTCTACTGGGTAAGCCAGCTCGGCATGCTGCCGGCGACCATCGTCTTCGTGCTGGCCGGCACCCAGCTGGCGCAGATCCGCAGCTTGAGCGACATCCTTTCGCCCGGCCTACTCGGCGCGCTGGTGGCGCTGGGCGTTCTGCCGCTGGTGCTGAAGGCCCTGCTGAACTGGCTGAAAGCGCGCCGCGTTTACGCCGGCCATGGTCGCCCGGCGCAGTTCGACTACAACCTGATTGCGATTGGTGCCGGCTCGGCCGGTTTGGTGACGACCTACATTGGCGCGGCGGTGAAGGCGAAAGTGGCCTTGATCGAAAAGCACAAAATGGGCGGCGACTGCCTCAACACGGGCTGCGTGCCCTCCAAGGCGTTGATCCGCTCGGCCCGCCTGCTGGCCGAGGCGCGCAACGCCGAAAAGTACGGACTCACGTCACTGACCGCCGAGTTCGATTTCGCCACGGTGATGGAGCGCGTGCAGCGCGTGGTGGCGAAGATCGAGCCGCACGATTCGGTGGAGCGCTACACAGGCCTTGGCGTCGACGTGATTCAAGGCGAGGCCCGCCTTGTGAGCCCGTGGGAAGTCGAGGTGAACGGCCGCCGCATCAGCGCGCGCAGCATCGTGATTGCCACCGGCGCGCGGCCACTGGTGCCGAAGATTCCGGGCCTCGACACGATCGATGCCCTGACCAGCGACAGCGTGTGGGCCTTGCGCGAACTGCCGGCACGTTTGCTCGTGCTGGGCGGCGGGCCGATTGGCTGCGAGCTGGCGCAGTGCTTCGCTCGCTTCGGCGCAGTCGTGAGCTTGGTCGAAATGGCGCCGCGCGTACTGCCGCGCGAAGACGCCGAAGTGGGCGCTTTGGTGGCGGAGCGACTCGGCCACGACGGCGTGCGGGTGGCCACTGGACACAAAGCGCTGCGCGTCGAAGCGGCCGAAGACGGTCTGGCCGGCGTGCTGGTGGCTGACCATCACGGCGTCGAAGTGCGCATCGGCTTTGATCGGATGCTGCTGGCCTTGGGCCGCTCGCCGAACACCCAAGGCTTCGGGCTGCAGGAACTGGGCGTGGTGCTTGGCCCGCGCGGCCACGTGGCTGCCGACGGCCTGCTGCGCACCAACTTCCCGAACATCTTGGTGGCCGGCGACGTGGCCGGGCCGTATCAGTTCACCCACATGGCGTCCCATCAGGCGTGGTACGCGTCGCTCAACGGACTGCTCGCACCGTTCTGGTCGTTCAAGGTGAACTACCGCGTGGTGCCGTGGGTTACGTTCACCGACCCGGAAGTGGCCCGCGTGGGCCTGTCGGAAGAAGAAGCCGCAGCGCAAAACATCGCCGTTGAAGTGACGCGCTACGGCATCGACGATCTGGATCGTGCCATCGCCGACAGCAGCGACGAAGGCTTCGTCAAAGTGTTGACGCCGCCGGGCAGCGACAAAATATTGGGCGCCTGCATCGTCGGCGCGCACGCCG
>JBBQIA010000388.1:0-2074 GCA_038324485.1 Lysobacterales bacterium | reverse complement strand
GCGGCCTGCGGCGTACAACTCGCCGCTCGTTGCGCCGTAAAGCGCGGCGTTGCCAAGAATCGTCGACGCGCCGGCCGTGTAGCGATGTCCGGCCGGCGGTGCGATGACGATGCGCCCACCCGCCATGCCTTTGCCGACGCCGTCATTGGCTTCGCCGTGCAGGTGCAGATGCACACCCTTGGCGTTGAAGGCGCCGAAGCTCTGCCCAGCGCTGCCGTGGCAGTGCAGCTCCAAGGTGGCGGGCGGCGCGGCGTCGCCGAAATGGCGGGCCAGCGCGCCGGCAAGCCCGGTTCCCAAGCTGCGGTCCTGGGTGTCGATGCGCACTTCGCGGCGCACGTTTCGTCCGGCGATCAGTTCGGGCAAGGCCTCATCCAGCAGGCGCTGCGCGAGGGCGCTGGGCAGCGCCACGCGCGGCGGCGCGGCGCGATGGCAGGCCGGGCCGGACAGCAGTGCGCTGGCCTTGAGTCGCGAAAGATCGAGCAGGCGCTGACGTTCGGGCACGTCCTCGCGCTCAATCAGCAAGTCGGCGCGACCAATCACTTCATCCAAGCTGCGCGCACCGAGTGCCGCAAGGTGGCGACGCACGTCTTCAACCAAGAAACCGAAGTAGGCCATCACTCGCTCGGGCAGGCCCTTAAAGTGCTGGGCACGCAGTCGCGGCTCTTGCGTGGCCACGCCGGTGGCGCAGGTATTGAGGTGGCAAATGCGCAGGTACTTGCAGCCCAGCGCCATCATCGGGACCGTGCCAAAGCCAAAGCTGTCGGCGCCGAGCAGCGCGGCTTTGATGACATCGAGGCCCGTCTTCATGCCGCCGTCGGCCTGCAGGCGAACGCGCTCGCGCAGGCCGTTGCGACGCAGGGTTTCTTGCGCTTCGGCCAAGCCCAGCTCCCACGGTGACCCGGCATAGCGAATCGAGCTGATCGGGCTGGCGCCGGTGCCGCCGTCATGACCGGAGATGGTGATGAAGTCGGCTTCGGCTTTCGCCACGCCTGCTGCAATAGTGCCGACGCCGGCTAAGGCCACCAGCTTCACCGAGATCAGCGCCTGCGGATTGATCTGCTTTAAGTCGTAGATCAGCTGGGCTAAATCTTCGATGGAATAAATGTCGTGATGCGGCGGCGGCGAGATCAGGCCAATGCCCGGCTTCGCGTGGCGCAGTCGCGCGATCAGCGCGTCCACTTTATGGCCCGGAAGCTGGCCGCCCTCACCGGGCTTCGCGCCCTGCGCCACCTTGATTTGCAGCACTTCAGCATTGACCAAATAGTGCGGCGTGACGCCAAAGCGACCCGAGGCCACCTGCTTGATCTTGCTGCGGCGCTCGGTGCCGTAGCGCGCGGCGTCTTCGCCGCCTTCGCCCGAGTTGCTGCGGCAGCCCATGCGATTCATCGCGGTGGCGAGCGCTTCATGAGCCTCCGGCGACAGCGCGCCGAGGCTCATGCCGGCCGAATCGAAGCGCGGCAAAATCGCGCTGGCGGGTTCGACCTCGTCCAGCGACAGCGGCGGCCCGAGCGGCGTCAGCGCAAACAGATCGCGCAGAGCCGAAGGCGGGCGCTCATCGACGCAGCGTCGGTAGGTGTCCCATTCTTCCGGCGTGTCGCCGAGTACGGCGCGCTGCAGGGCGATGACCACGTCGGGGTTGGCCATGTGGTATTCGCCGCCGGGCCGGTACTGCATCAGCCCGCCGATATCGAGCGGCGCGGCATCGTCCTCGGCCAGCTCGGCGTACTCGGCCGCGTCGGCATCGAGGTCGGTAAAGCCGGCGCCGCCAATGCGGCTGGGCGTGCCGGGGAAGCACAGTGCCACCACATTGGGCGCTAAGCCGACGATCTCGAACAGCTGCGCGCCGCGATAGCTCGACAGGCTACTGATGCCCATCTTCGAGAGAATTTTCAGCAGTCCTTTCTTGACGCCGCGACGAAAGCGCCGGCCCGGCTCGGTGGCGTCTTCGGGAAGCGTGATCTGCCCATGACGCACCATGCCGTGCAGGGTTTGATAGGCGAGATAGGGGTACACCAGCGTCGCGCCAACGCCGATCAAGCAAGCCACGTGGTGCGCGTCGCGCGCCGTCGCGGTT
>JBBQIA010000387.1:0-2086 GCA_038324485.1 Lysobacterales bacterium | reverse complement strand
AATCAGCCGCCCCGAAATTGAAGAGGTGATCGGCCCCGTGGCCGAGGGCCGCGACGGCGACAGCCCGCGCGCCTCGGGCACGCTGGCTTCGCACTACGCGCCACAAGCCAGCGTCGAGGTCTTGGCCCGTGCGCCTCTGGTGGCCCGCTTCCATGAACTATCGAAGCGCGGCCAGAAGGTCGCTGCGCTGCTGCGTGGTCAGCCTTTCAAAGACATTGGCGGCGAAGTGCTGCCCAGCGACCTGACCGGCTATGCCCACGGCCTGTATGCCGCGCTGCGCCGTTTGGACGCGCGCGGCTTCGACATCCTGCTGGCCGAACTGCCGCCGCATACGGCGGCCTGGGCCGCGGTCAACGATCGTCTTCGCCGCGCGGCGGCACCGCGCGATGCCGACGGCACCTGAAACGAAAAAGGGCCGGTCATCGACCGGCCCTTTTTCTCACGGCGCTTCGGTGACGCTTACTTCGCCGCCATCAGCGCCATCGTGGCGTCGAGCATGCGGTTGCTGAAACCCCACTCGTTGTCGTACCAAGACAGCACCTTCACCAGCGTGCCGCCCATGACGCGCGTTTGCGTGCTGTCATAGATCGAGCTGCGCGGATCGTGATTGAAATCGATCGACACCAGCGGCTTGGTGTTAATGCCGAGGATGCCCTTCAGCGCACCCTGTGATGCCTCCAGAACGGCCGCATCGATCTCTTCCTTAGTGGTCGCACGCGCAGCCACGAAGCAGAGGTCCACCACCGACACATTGATCGTCGGTATGCGCATGGCGAAACCGTCGAGCTTTCCGTTGAGCTCCGGCAGCACCAAGCCCACCGCAGCGGCCGCGCCGGTCTTGGCCGGAATCTGGCTCATCGTTGCCGAGCGCGCACGACGCAGGTCGCTGTGAAACACGTCCGTCAGCACCTGATCGTTGGTGTAGGCATGAATCGTGGTCATCAGGCCGTGGACGATGCCCACCTTGTCGTGCAGCACCTTCGCGAGCGGCGCCAAGCAGTTGGTGGTGCAGCTGGCGTTCGAGATGACGGTATCCGAAGCCTTCAGCACCCCGTGGTTCACGCCATAGACGATGGTCGCGTCCACATCGCTGCCGCCGGGCGCCGAGATGATTACCTTCTTCGCGCCGCCGGCCAGATGCGCGCCGGCCTTGGCCTTGCTGGTAAAGATGCCGGTGCATTCCAGCACCACGTCCACCCCATTCGCACCCCAAGGCAGCTTGGCCGGGTCGCGCTCAGCAAACACCTTGATGCGGTCGCCGTTGACCATCAGGTCGCCGCCGTCCACCGACACTTCGCCCGGAAACTTGCCGTGCGCAGTGTCGTACTGCGTCAGGTGCGCATTGGTCTCGGCATCGCCGAGGTCATTGATCGCCACGATTTCGATCTCGCCATTGCGCTTCGCTTCGTAGAGCGCGCGAAGGACGTTGCGACCGATGCGGCCGTAGCCATTAATGCCGACTTTGATAGCCATTGATGCGCTCCTGCTGGGAAGAGAGGGGGAAGCGCGTTAGTTTAACCCCCCTTCCTACGCCCTGCCCCGCCACCATGTCGCGATCCGCCTTCGTCTCCCGCCACGCTCAATCACTGCTCGTCTGCGCCCTGGCCCTCACCGCCCTACTGCCCGCAGCCCCCTTGGCCGCATGGGGCCGAGAAGGCCACCAGATCATTGCGCAGCTGGCCGAAACAGAGCTCAGTCCTGCGGCTCGGGCCGAAGTCGACCGCCTGCTAGCGAATGAGGACGAGCCCGGCCTGGTCGCGGCATCCACATGGGCCGATGAAATCCGCGATAGCCCCGAATGGCGTCACACCGTTCGCTGGCATTGGGTGAACCTGCCGCGCACCAATCCCTGCACCTTCGAGGCCACGCGCGACTGCGCGAAAGGCCAGTGCATTGTCGGGGCCATTGAGGCTCAGCTGGCCGTGCTGTCTGACGCCAGCCAGCCCGATGCCGAGCGTGCCATCGCCTTGAAATTCGTCGCGCATTTCATTGGCGACGTGCATCAGCCCTTCCACGCTGGGTTCTCCGATGATCGCGGCGGCAACAGCACGCAGCTGCGCTTCGATCGTCAAGGCTGGAACCTGCA
>JBBQIA010000386.1:0-2101 GCA_038324485.1 Lysobacterales bacterium | reverse complement strand
GGCCGCGACTGACGCATTTCCGGTTTACGGCATGAGCCACAAGTACAAGCGCACCTATTTGCGCGAGCTCGGCTTCATCATTCACGAGTACAAGCCGTATCCCACCGACACCCCCATCGACCCGGCTTCAACCGGCGCACTGGGCGAAGCGGAAGCGGTGCGTTTTTCGCTGTTTGGTTCGGCCACGCGCGGCGGTAATGATGGCCCGGTGCCGCTGCGCCGTGCTGGCGTGCGCGTGGGCCTGCACGCGAAGTCGGTGGTCATCGACCGCCACATCGGCATCGTCGGCACGCACAATTTTGATCCACGCTCCGACCACTGGAACATCGAAAGCATGGTGGTGGTCGACGACCCGGCGTTTGCCAAGGCACTGTCCGAGGCCATCGAGCGCGACATGCACCCGGATAATGCATGGCTGATTGCGCCGCGGCAGAAGCCGCCGATGTTTTCTGGCATCAGCTACAGCTTGGGCAAGCTCTCCGAGGCCCTGCCGATCTTCGATTTATGGATCTGGCCCTTCCCCTACGCCCGAAGCTATGACTTGCGCGAAGGCTGCGATCCGGTGCCTTGGGGCGATGCGCGCTTCTTCGAGTGCTGGGAGGACGTCGGCGACTTTCCCGAAGTGGACGTGGGCAGTAAGCGCATCTACACGCGGATCATGACCGGCTTCGGCGCCGGCCTCACGCCCATCCTTTGATTGACGGCATCACGGACGCGCCCTAGGCTCCCACTGATTCCTTCAAGGACACCGCTGGCCATGGCTCTGACGCTGACGATTGAACTCTCCGACCACGACCTCGAGCATTTCACCAAGGCGATTGCAGTCGCTCGCACGACGGCTTCGACGATGCCAACTGCAGAGGTGGTTGCTGCGGCCGCCAAGACGCTGCAGTCCAGCGCCAAGGCCGGCCCGCTGCCGGACTTCATCGCTGACCGCTTGGATCAGCTCGATACCCTGATCGCGATGGTGCAGGACGAAGGCTGGGCCCTGCCCGAAGCCGATCGTCAGCGCGTCGTTGCTGCTTTGGCCTATTTCGCCGACCCGTCCGACGTGATTCCCGACGACGTGCCGGTGCTGGGCTTCTTTGATGACGCCATCGCCATTGAGCTGTGCGTGCGCGAACTGGGCCACGAGTTCGAGGCTTACGACAACTTCTGCGAATACCGTCAGGACGAGGCCCGCCGCCGCGGCATGGAGCCGAGCACCGTCGGCCGTGCTGACTGGCTGGAAGCCCGCCGCGAAGAGCTGCAAAACCGCATGCACCACCGCCGCGAGCGCGAGGCCGGTGTGGGCTACGGCAGCAGCTCGGGTTACGGCCGTCGCAGCTACCTGAAGGGCGTCTGGCGTCCCAGCAGCTACGTGCGCTGAGGCGCAGAATGCAGGCGACCCCCGACGGCCCGTTTCGGCGCCGTCCGCCGATTGGTGAGCTCAATGCGCAGAGTGAAGGCTGCGCTGTCGGGCATATGGGCATCGAACTGATCGAGCTGGGCGCGGATTTTCTTCGTGGCCGAATGCCGGTCGATGCCCGCACTAAACAACCGTATGGCCTGCTGCACGGCGGCAGTTCGGCCCTGCTGGCAGAAACCTTGGGCAGCATGGCGGCGAATTTGTGCCTGGACGAAGGCGCCGGCCAAGCGGTGGGCATCGAGCTCAACTGCAACCACGTGCGCGCTGCCACGGCGGGCTGGGTGATCGGCACCGCACGACCGCTGCACGTGGGCCGCAGCACGCAGGTCTGGGACATTCGCATTGAGGACGAGCAGGGCCGCTTAATTTGCGCCAGCCGTCTCACCATGGCCGTGCGTCGGGCTTAGTTGACGATGCGCGTCCTGCGATTCTTAGCCCGGCTGCCGCTGCTTGCGGTGCACCTGGGCGTGCTGCTGCCGATGCTGGTGCTGGTGCTGACGTTTCCCGGCACTCGTCGTTTGATCTGGAACGGCGAAAGCCTGCACGGCCGCGCCATCAGGCACTGGTCGGCCGGCCTGCTGTGGGTGTTTGGACTTCGGGTGAAGCGCTACGGCACGCCCCTGCCGGGCGCGGTGCTGTTCGTGGCCAACCACGTGAGCTGGATTGACATCGAACTGCTGCACAGCCAGCTCT
>JBBQIA010000385.1:0-2144 GCA_038324485.1 Lysobacterales bacterium | reverse complement strand
ATCCGCCCGGCTGAATCACCGCGCGGATACCCGCTTTACCGGCGGCGTCGATGCCGTCGCGGAAGGGGAAGAACGCGTCGCTGGCCATCACGGCGCCGGGCACCACGAGGCCGGCTTCTTCGGCCTTCAGCGCGGCGATCTTCGCGCTCACCACGCGGCTCATCTGGCCCGCACCAATGCCCACCGTCTGCGCGTCACGGGCGTAAACGATGGCGTTCGACTTCACGTACATCGCGACCTGCCACGCAAACACGAGGTCGGCCATTTCTTCCGTGCTGGGCTGGCGCTTGGTGACGATGCGACCGTCGCCGGCGGCCCATGGCGTCACGTCGGCGTCCTGCACCAGCAGTCCACCGGCAATGCGCTGATAGTCGAGCGCGGCGCTGGGAGCATCGAGCGGCCCGCAGGCCAGCACGCGAACGTTTGGCTTCTGCGCGAACACTGCCATCGCCTCGTCGGCGATCACGGGAGCGATCACCACTTCAACGAATTGGCGCTTGAGGATTTCTTCGGCAGTGCCGGCATCGAGCGGGCGATTGAAGGCGATGATGCCGCCGAAGGCCGAGGTCGGGTCGGTGGCGTACGCGCGGTCGTAGGCGGCGAAAATGTCTTGCGCCACGGCCACGCCGCAGGGATTGGCGTGCTTGACGATGACGCAGGCCGGCTGATGAAACTGCTTGACGCATTCGAGGGCGGCGTCGGCATCGGCGAGGTTGTTGTAGCTCAGCTCTTTGCCCTGCAGAAACCGCGCGGTCGCCACGATGCCCATCGGCGCGCCGCGTTCAACGTAGAGCGCGCCGCGCTGGTGCGGGTTTTCGCCATAGCGCAGGCCACTGGCGAGTTCGAACTGCAGACTGAGCGTATTCGGCCACGCCGCGGCTTTGGTTTTGTCCTCTACGCGCTCCGACAGCCACATGCTCACGCGGCCGTCGTAGCGCGCGGTGTGCGCGTAGCCCTTCGCCGCATAGCCTCGGCGCTGCGCCGCTGTGGTGCCGCCCGCGGCCAAAGCCTCGAGAAAGCCCTCGTAGTCGGTCGGGTCGGTCAGCACGGTGACGCGAGCGTGGTTCTTCGCTGCCGCGCGCAGCATGGCCGGGCCGCCGATGTCGATGTTTTCGACGGCGTCGTCATAGCGGCAGTCGGGCTTCGCGATCGTGGCTTCGAAGGGATAAAGGTTCACCACCAGCAGGTCGATGGCCTCGATGCCGTGTTCGGCCATGACGGCGTCGTCGGTGCCGGCGCGACCCAGCAGGCCGCCGTGCACGCCGGGGTGCAGGGTTTTGACGCGGCCGTCCATGATTTCCGGAAACCCGGTGAGATCCGACACATCGGTCACGGCGAGCCCCGCGTCACGCAGTGCTTTCGCGGTGCCGCCGGTGGACAGCAGGACCACGTCACGCGCGCTCAGCGCCTTCGCGAGCGGCAGCAGGCCGGCCTTGTCGGAAACGGACAGCAGCGCCCGGCGGATGGGCTGGCGGTGATCGGTCATGCGGTTCCCCTAGGCCCGACGCGGGCGGAAAGACAAAAATTATACGTCGCCGATCCGTGCCAGCAGGGCGGTGTTCCGAGACGCCAAGTTATGCTGTCATCGAATACTGAGGTCGATGAAGGAGCTCCGCGTGGAATCGAACAAAGCAGCAGGGGCTAATCCGACTTTTCCCGATGATTTCGTGCCGCTCGAGGGCACGCCGCGTGACTGCGCTGATTGCGGCAAGGCCGAGCGCGTCGGGTTCCAGTTTGATTTCGCCTACCAGCCGATCATCGATGTGGCGCGGCGAATGCCCTTCGCTCATGAAGCGCTGGTGCGTGGTCCGGCCGGCGAGGGCGCGATGACGGTGCTCTCGCAGGTAACTGAGACGAATCGTTACCGCTTTGACCAAGCCTGCCGCGTTAAGGCCATCAAAGGCGCGGCCCGCTTGAACATGCAGGGCTTTCTTTCGATCAACTTCCTGCCGAATGCGATTTACAAGCCAGAGCTTTGCATTCGCACGACACTGGCGGCGGCGCAGGCCTACGATTTCCCGGTGGATCGCATCATCTTTGAAGTGACGGAAGGTGAGCGGGTCGACGACGGCCCCTGGTTTGCGCAGGTGCTTCGCGAGTACAAGCGCTGCGGGTTTAAAACGGCCATCGACGATTTCGGCGCG
>JBBQIA010000384.1:0-2153 GCA_038324485.1 Lysobacterales bacterium | reverse complement strand
CGCGACGACGAGATCGACTGGCTCAACGGCTACCACTCGACGGTGCGCGAACGCCTGGCGCCGCGCGTCAGCGGCGATGCACTGGCGTGGCTGATCGAGCGCACACAGGCGATCTGAGCGCGGGGCACGGCGGGGTACCCGTGGCGGGCGCTGAGCGCTGCGCGCCAGACACTGAACGACGCGCGATGACACCGGCGCTCGGCATCGACCTGGGCGGCAGCAAAATCGAAGCGCTGCTGTTGGACGCGGCCGGCCGCGAGCTCTGGCGCCAGCGCGTGCCCACGCCCCAGGGCGACTACGCCGCCACCTTGCAGGCGGTGGCCGCACTGACGGCGCAGGCGCGTGCCGCAGCGAGCAGCGCGACCGATATGGCGATGGCCACGGGCATGCGCACAGACAGGCGCACAGACAGGCGCTCGGACATGCCCTCGGGCACCGGCGGCCTGAGCATCGGCATCGGCACCCCCGGCACACCCGACCGGGGCACGGCGCAGGGCTTGATGAAGTACTGCAACTCCACCTGCCTCAACGGCCGGCCGCTGCAGGCCGATCTGCGGGCGCTGCTGGGCCAGCCCGTCGCACTGGGCAACGACGCCAACTGCCTGGCCATGTCCGAGGCCACCGACGGCGCGGGGGCCGGGGCCGAGGTCGTGTTTGCCGCCATCCTCGGCACGGGCGTGGGCGCCGGCATCGCCGTGCACGGCCGGGTGTTGACGGGCCCCAACGGCCTGGCCGGCGAGTGGGGCCACAACCCCCTGCCCTGGGACGCGGCCGACGGCCCGCCACCGCCGCGATGGGACTGCTACTGCGGGCAGCGGGGCTGCGTCGAGACGCTGCTGAGCGGCCCGGGCCTGGCGCGCGAACATGCGGCGCACACAGCCCACTCAACGCTCGCCGGTGCCGCACCGCTGAGCGCGGCCGACATCGCGCAATGCGCCGACGCCTGCGTCGATGCCTACGCCGACGCCTGTGCCGCCAGCCTGGAACGTCATGCGCAGCGCCTGGCGCGCGCCCTGGCCGGGGTCATCAACCTGCTCGACCCCGATGTCATCGTGCTCGGCGGTGGCTTGTCGCGCATGCCGCACCTGTATGCGCGCGTGCCCGCGCTTTGGGGTCGCTGGGTGTTCCACGGCGGCGCCCATGACGTTGCGAACAACGCGGCGCACAACGCTGCGTACAACGCCGCGAAAGGCGCAGCGCCCGTGCGCACCCAACTGCGCCCAGCGCTGCACGGCGATGCGTCGGGCGTGCGTGGTGCGGCCTGGCTGGGGCGCAGCGCGGGTCGTCAGGCCGACGGGCACTAGCCCCGTCCCGCGCGCAGCCGGCGTGGTTCAGCTCCGCGCGTGCTGCGCGATCAGCGAGCGCGCCGCGTCCAGCAGCGCCCGGCCGTTGAAGCCGCGCGCCTTCATGTCGGCCACCCATTCGTCGTCGATGGCGGCCGACAGGCGACGAAACTCCTGCGCCTCGGCCGCGCCGAAGGTGTGGACGGTGTTGCCGCGGCTGACGGCCGACTGGCGCCCGGCCACGTCGTTGGCCTGCTGCGTGCGGCCCAGCCAGGCGCTGGTGGTGGCGCCCGAATGGGCATCGATGGCGGCCTTCAGGTCGGGCTCCAGAGCCTCGTAGCGGGCCTTGTTCATCGCCATCACGAACGTGCTGGTGTACAGCGCCGGGCTGCCCGCGGGCAGCTCGGCATGAAAGCGTGTCAGCTCCTGCACCTTGATCGAGGGCACCACCTCCCAGGGGATGACGCAGCCATCGATGGTGCCGCGGCTCAGCGCGTCCGGAATCTGCGGCAGCGGCATGCCGACAGGCGAGGCGCCAATGGCGCCCAGCAACTTCGTCACCTGCCGCGTCGGGCCCCGCATCTTCAGCCCACGCAGGTCGGCCGCGGCGCGCACCGGCTTGCTGACGGTGTGGATCACGCCCGGGCCGTGCACATGCAGGGCCAGCACCTGGGTGTCCTTGAATTCGTCGGCGGCGTGTTGCTGCACATAAGCCCACAGCGCCTTCGACGTGGCCTCGGCCTCGTTCATCATGAAGGGCAGCTCAAAAGCCTCGACGCGCGGGAAGCGGCCTGCGGTGTAGCCGGGCAGCGTCCACACCACGTCCACCACGCCGTCGCGCACCTGTTCGTACAGCTGCGGCGGGCTGCC
>JBBQIA010000383.1:0-2158 GCA_038324485.1 Lysobacterales bacterium | reverse complement strand
CCGAGGTCGGCGGCGCGAATGTGCGTGCCTTCGGCCAGCGCCACGGCGCGCTCCAGCAGGTTTTCCAGCTCGCGCACGTTGCCGGGAAACGCGTAGGCGGCCATGGCGGCGCGGGCGTCGTCGGCCAGGCTGAGCGCGGTGCCGTGGTCGGCGGCAAGGCGGGCCAGCACGGCGTCGGCGATGCGCGGGATGTCGTCGCGGCGCTCGCGCAGCGGCGGCACCGGCAGGGCGATGACGTTGATGCGATAGAACAGGTCGTGGCGGAAGCGGCCGTCTTCGACCAGCTTTGTCAGGTCTTTGTGGGTGGCCGACAGAATGCGCACGTCCACGGGCACTTCGGCCGGCGCGCCGACCGGGCGCACGGCCTTTTCTTGGATGACGCGCAGCAGCTTGACCTGCATGTGCAGGGGCAGCTCGGCGATTTCGTCCAGAAACAGGGTGCCGCCTTGAGCGGTTTGAAACAGGCCGTCTTTGTCGGCGTGGGCGCCGGTGAAGCTGCCTTTTTTGTGGCCGAACAGCTCGCTTTCCATCAGCTCGGCGGGAATGGCGCCGCAGTTGACCGGCACGAAGGGGCCGTCTTTGCGGGCGCTTTGGGCGTGAACCAGACGCGCCACCAGCTCTTTTCCGACGCCCGATTCGCCACAAATAAACACCGGCGCTTGGCTGCGGGCGACTTTGGCGGCGGTGTCGCGCAGCTGGCGCATGGCCTCGGAATCACCGATCAGGCGCGGAGTGGTCGGTTGCTGGCTGGCGCGGCGATGCACGTCCAGATTGAGCGCGTGGGTCACCAGCTGGCGCAGCACGGACAGTTCAACCGGCTTGGTTACGAAGTCGAAGGCGCCGGCCTTGAGTGCGGTGACGGCGGCTTCGACGTTGCCGTAGGCGGTCATCATGGCCACGGCGGTATTGGGGTGCTTGGCGGTGATCAGCTCGACCAGTTCGGTGCCGTTGCCGTCGGGCAGGCGCATGTCGGTGATGCACAGGTCGAAGTTGTGGGCGATCAGCTGCGCACGGACCGAGGCGAGGTCGCCGGCGGTTTCGACGCGCAGGCCCATGCGGCCGAGCGTCAGCCCGACCAGTTCGCGGATGTCGCGTTCGTCATCGACGATGAGGGCGCTGCGGGAGATCATTGAGGGCCAAGGCGTCCGAGCCGTTCCGGTAGTTAGCGTAGCGGAAGCGCGCGTGTGCGCGGGGTCGAGGCTTATCGCGCGGCCCCGCCCCGCCCGGGAAGCCGAATGCGGAAACACGCGCCGCCGGCGGCCACCGGCACAAAGCGCAGGCTGCCTTGACTGGCTTGGCACAGCTGTTGGGCGATGTAGAGCCCCAGCCCGGTGCCGTGCTCGCTGGTGGTGAAGAAGGGCGCGAACAGGCGGCTGGCGACGGCAGGCGGAATGCCGGGGCCGTGGTCGACCACGTCGATGTCGATGGCGTCGGCGTCGGCGCCTTCTTCGTCGCTGCGGCGTGCGCGCAGCGAGACCTGGGCCGGCTGGCCGGGCAGGCGACCGTAGGCGCGGGCGTTGTCGACGAGCACGGTGAGCACTTGATGCAGGTGCTGGGGGTCGACCATGGCCTGCACCAAGCCGACTTGGCTGGTGTCTAAGCGGTCAGCGCCCAAGGGGTGCGCGGTGCTGTAGTCGGCGACGAAGCGCGCCAAAAATCGGGACAGGTCGACTACTTCGGCCTGCGCCCGCTCGCGCCGCGCCATGCCGAGGATGTTGCTGACGATGCCGTCCATCCGCTGGCACTGGCCTTGGATAATCTCCAGCAGGCGACGGTCGCCGTCGGGCAGGTCGGGCGATTCGTCCAGAAGCTGGGCGGCGTGGAGGATGGCGGCCAGCGGATTGCGAATTTCATGCGCGATGCTGGCGCCGAGGCGGCCTAGGGTGGCGAGGGTGAGTTCTTCGGCATGGCCCGAGTAGTGGCGGGCGTCGTCCAAAAAAACGAGGAACAGCGGTTCGTGCACGCCGGTGGCGGCGAAGCGCGGCAGCAGCTCGGGGCCGTCATTGCCGATTTGCAGGCTGCGCGGATGCACTTCGCCGGTAGCGCGCCAGCGCCGCAGCAGGCCGTCCAGCGACACGTTGAGGTCCATCAGGCTGCGCTGCTCGCCGCGCGCGCCCAGCAGCCCCCAGGCCGCTTCGTTGAACAGGCGCACGCGATG
>JBBQIA010000382.1:0-2165 GCA_038324485.1 Lysobacterales bacterium | reverse complement strand
GGTCGGCCACCGCGCAGATCGTCGCTCGCGGTCGCGAAGACTTCGAACCCGAGATCGCCTGGGCCTACATCGGCTGGACTGGCGGCAACGGTTTCGCTGCGAAGTTTGGCCGCCAGCGCGTGCCCTTCTTCCGCTATTCCGATTTCCTTGAAGTGGGTTACGCCTACCCGTGGCTGCGTCCGCCGCACGCGGTCTACAACGCCACCTTCAGCAACTATGACGGCGCGAGCGCAACGTACAGCTTTGGAAGCGGCAGCTGGTACTCGAACCTTGGCGTCATTGCCGGCAAAAACGAGGGCGACCTGACCATCAGCAACCTGCCTGCCACGCAGGAACTGGCCTCGCTGGTCGGGTTCTACGCAGACACGACGTTCAACGACTGGTTGAGCCTTCGTGCCAGCTATATCCAAGCCGACGTCAGCGTTAATGCGAACGCCCTGAATCCGCTGCTCACCGCCCTTCGCGGCAACGGTTTCGCCAACGTTGCTGAAGCGGCCGACTTCAGCGAGGACCCGGGTACGTTCTTTGGTGTCTCGGCTGAGATTAACCGCGGCAACTGGCTGGTGATTGGTGAGTACACGCAAACGAAGATTGAAGATTCGTATTTCTTTGATCGCAAGCAGTACTACGTCACCGGCGCCTATCGCATTGGCGCGTTCACTCCGAATGTGACGTGGGGCGTGCGCGACAATGCCGCCGACCGTTCGATTATTGCCCTACTGCCGAACGTCGCTCCGCTGGCGCCGCTCCGTGCAGGCCTCTCGCAAGTGGTGCTGGGCGAGGAGCTTGACGCCACGTACTGGAGCTATGGCTTGCGTTGGGACGTCGCTACGAATGTGGCGCTGAAGGCGGACTACACGCAGTACACCAACGACACGCCTGCCGCCCTCGACGCCGATACCTTGGCCGTCGGCGTCACGTTCACATTCTGACCGGGAGGACGACCATGAATCGCATTTTCGCCATTGCCGCCCTCGCTTTCGCTGCTGCCTCACCTGCCTTCGCCGGCAAGGTCGTCGTCGCCGCGAACTCCAGCCAGGGCAATCTTGATAAGGCCGGTGTTCAGGCCATCTTCCTCGGCCGCGCCAACTCCGTCGGCGGCTCGCCCGCTGTCGTCGTGTTCCAGAAGGGCCCCGTTCGCGCGCCCTTCGAATCCGGCGTCGTCGGTCGTGCCGGTGCGCAGCTCAGCTCGCACTGGTCGCGTCTGGTGTTCACCGGCCGCGCGAAGGCTCCGGAAGACCTCGCCGACGACGCTGCAGTGAAGGCCAAAGTCGCCTCCACGCCCGGCGCCATCGGCTACATCAGCGATGAGGCCGTCGACGGCACCGTTAAGGTGATCTTCGACTTCTGATTTGCTGCGTCAACGCGTCATCGACAACGCCCGCCCTGCGCGGGCGTTGTTGTGTCTGCGACAAAAGAAAGTTCGCCGCGCGGCTCAGCGCGTTGCGCATCACGCCGCCGAAGCCGCAGGCTAGCGCGATGGATTTGCTGCCCCTACCCGCCGACGCGCCGCCCGCCCTGCTGCTGGGCTTTAGCGGTGGGCGAGATTCGACGGTCCTGCTGCATCGATTGGCCAGCGACCCGCTCACGCGAGCGCGCCTTCGGGCCATCCATGTCGATCACGGCCTGCAAGATGGCTCGGCCGAGTGGTCGCAGCATTGCGCTCAGGTGGCGAAAGAACTGGGCGTGCCCTTGCGCTGCGTGCGCGTCACCGTGCGGCGCAGCGGACGCGGACCGGAAGCGGCCGCACGCGAGGCCCGCTGGGGCGCGCTGATGGCCGAATGCCAAGCGAACGAAACGCTGGTGCTGGCCCAGCACCGCGACGATCAGGCCGAAACTCTGCTGCTGGCCCTGCTTCGCGGCAGCGGCGAGCGCGGGCTCTCCGCCATGCGCCCGTTTGTGCACGACACGCGTGGCCCGGTGTGGCGGCCGCTTCTGGACACCGCCGGCGACGCCGTGCAGCGCTACGCCGAAGCGCACGCGCTGCGCTGGATCGAAGACCCCAGCAATCGCGACACATCGCTGTCGCGCAATGCGCTGCGCGACGAGGTTCTCCCGCTGCTGCGGAAACGTTGGCCGCAGGCCAGCGAGGCCTTAGCGCGCAGCGCGACACTGCTGGCCGAAGCCGATGCCCTGCTGCGCACGCAGGCCGAGGCCGATCTGGC
>JBBQIA010000381.1:0-2181 GCA_038324485.1 Lysobacterales bacterium | reverse complement strand
GGCCGGCGAACGCCCTCTTTACGACGAAGCCTTCAAGGCGCTGCGCGACGGCGAATACGCCGAGTCCTCGCGGCGCTTCCAGAGCTTTCTGGAAGCCTATCCGGCCGGCAGCCTTGCGCCGAATGCTTGGTATTGGCTGGGCGAGAGCTATTACGTCACCCAGAACTATGAGGTCGCGCTTCAGGCCTTCGACAGCCTGCTGCAAACCTTTCCCGATTCGGCGAAGGCCCCCGATGGCCTGCTGAAGCTGGGCTACTGCCAGTTCGAGCTTGGTCGGGCGCAGCAGGGCGAAGTCACCCTGCGCGACGTGATCGCGCGCTTCCCGGGTAGCGAAGCGGCGCGCCTTGCTCAAAGCCGACTGCGCTCGCTGGCGCTCGACGCCCGCTGAGGCCGCTGTCATGAGTCTTGCGCCGCGCCTGCGCGAACAGCCCGGCGACCGCGAGCGTCCTTCCGAGATCGTGCAGTCCGAACGGCTGAAGATCACCGAGGTGTTTCTTTCGCTGCAGGGCGAATCGCGTTCGGTAGGCTGGCCCACGGTTTTCATCCGCTTGACCGGGTGCCCGCTGCGCTGCAGCTACTGCGACACCGCCTACGCCTTCCACGGCGGCGAGTGGCGCGGCATTTCTGATCTGGTCGCTGAAACTGTGGCCTTTGGTGCGCGCCATGTCTGCGTTACCGGTGGCGAGCCACTTTCGCAGAAGCGTTGCCTCGGCCTGCTGACCGCACTCTGCGATGCCGGCCTTGAGGTTTCGCTGGAAACCTCCGGCGCGCTGGACATCTCGGCGGTCGATGCACGGGTGTCGCGCGTATTGGATTTGAAGACGCCGGCCTCCGGCGAGGCCGCGCGCAATCGCCTTGAAAATCTGCCGCTGCTGACGCCGCGGGACCAGGTGAAGTTCGTGCTTTGCGGTCGAGACGACTACGACTGGGCGCGCGGCATGGTGGCCGAACACGGCCTGGTCGATCGCTGCGAAGTGCTGTTCTCGCCATCTTTTGAACAGCTCGCGCCGCGTGATCTCGCCGACTGGATCTTGGCCGATCGATTGCCGGTTCGCTTCCAGATGCAGTTGCACAAGCAACTCTGGGGCGATGAGCCGGGGCGATGAGCTGAACACGAGGATGGCGACAGCGATGCAATCAGCGGACGACGTAAACGTGGAGCAAGACGGCTTCGGCAAGAAGGCCGTGGTGCTGGTGTCGGGCGGCATGGATTCGGCGGTGGTCTTGGCCATGGCGCGGGCGCGCGGCTTCGAGACTTACGCGCTGTCGGTGCGTTACGGGCAGCGGCACAGCGCCGAGCTGGATGCGGCCGCTCGCAATGCGTCAACGCTGGGTGCGGCGGCGCATAAAGTGGTGGCCGTCGATCTGCGCAGCATGGGCGGCTCGGCGCTGACGGCCGACATCGCCGTGCCCGAAACCCCGAGCGAAGGCATTCCGATCACCTACGTGCCGGCGCGCAACACGATCATGCTCTCGATCGCGCTGGGCTGGGCCGAGGTGCTGGGCGCGCGCGATCTGTTCTGCGGCGTCAACGCGGTGGACTACTCGGGCTACCCCGACTGCCGCCCGGAGTTCATTGCCGCGTTCGAGCGCCTGGCAAATCTGGCGACGAAAGCCGGCGTGGAAGAAGGCAATCTGCGTGTGCACGCCCCGCTGATGGCGATGTCGAAGTCCGACATCGTTCGCGCAGGCCTGCGTCTTGGCGTCGACTTCGCGCAAACCGTCAGCTGCTACCAAGCCGATGAAGACGGCCGCGCCTGTGGTCGCTGTGACGCCTGTCGTTTACGCGCCGAGGGCTTCCATGCAGCCGGCGAAAACGACTCGACGCGCTATCAAGTTCGATAAATCGTGACGCAAGGGCTGTCATGCGCCAGCGCATGCGCTAGAATTCACGCCCCGTCGTAATGACGGGTTCGGTGGGCCGTTAGCTCAGTCGGTAGAGCAGCTGGCTTTTAACTAGTTGGTCGATGGTTCGAATCCATCACGGCCCACCATTTTCTGCTTCGCTAATGAAGCACGCCTCGGTCTTATTTCAGCAGCGCCCGCAGCATCCACGCAGCCTTCTCGTGTGCGTTCAAGCGTGCCGTCAGCAGGTCAGCGGTCGGCTGGTCGCTGGCACCTTCGGCAGTCTTGAAGACTTTGCGCGCGGTTTTGGCGCAGGCGTCGTGGCCCTCCACAAGC
>JBBQIA010000380.1:0-2185 GCA_038324485.1 Lysobacterales bacterium | reverse complement strand
CACCGAGCGCACGAAGGCCTCACGCGCTTCCTGCCGTACGCGCTCGATGCCCAGCAGCAGCAGCACCGATAAGCCGAGCGTGGCCACCGTCAGCAGCACCGTCGCGCGACGATTCTTCAGGCTGGCCCAAGCCAGTCCAATCAGGCCGCTCATGCCGACACCTCGTCAGACACCAACTCGCCCAAGGCCTGCTGACGCTCGAAGCGCGAGGCCAGCGAGAGGTCGTGGCTCACGAATAACAACGCCGTATTGGCGGCAGCGCACTCAGCGAAAAGGAGGTCGATGAACTGGTCGCGGTTGCGGCCATCGAGCGCCGAGGTGGGCTCGTCGCAGAGCACCAAAGCCGGGCCGCCGATGAGCGCGCGCGCCGCCGCGACCCGCTGCTGCTGGCCCACGGAAAGTTCGATCACGCGCCGCGTGGCCACCGAGGCGTCGCTCAAACCCAGCGCGGTCAAGTAATGGCGCGCGGCCGCCTCCAGCGTGCCGAAGCGCGCCAAAGCCCGCTGGCGACGCAGGGCCGAGAAGCGACAGGGCAGCGTGACGTTGTCGATCATCGACAGGAACGGCAGCAGGTTGAACTGCTGAAACACGATGCCAAGCTGGTCGGCACGCAGACGATCGCGCGCCGGCCCCGACTGCTTCGCAATATCGTGCCCGCCGATGCGGACGGTGCCGGCCTGCGGCAGCAACGTGCCCGCCACCAGATTCAGCAGAGTGCTTTTGCCGGTGCCGCTGGGGCCGTGCAAAAACACGCGCTCGCCCGCATTGAGACGAAGGGCTGGAACGGCCAGCGTCCAATCACTGTTCGGCCAAGAAAAACGCAGGCCGTCGATCGCTAGAACTTCGCTCATGGGCGCACGGCAAGGCGACGCGAGGCCGGAAACAAAGTGAGCGCACGCGCACCGTCGCTGTCCAGTAGCTGCACGGTGACTTTTTCTAGCGAGGGAAAGGCGTCGAACGCGCCGGCATCCACATTGCGCAGGGCTTCTGGATTCGCGCAAACGAAGCGATAGCGCGCGGTCCAGTCGGCGTGCGCGGATTTATCTTCGCTGTGGTTGTGGTTGTGGTTGTGGTCGTGCGCCGCCGCCGAACCCGGCACCTCCACCACGGGGCCCTGCGCCACGCACTGCGAGCCCACGCTAAACCGCCACAGCTGGCTGTGGTCGAGCAGCAGGCGACGCGCGTTCAGCAGCTTCGCTTCTTCTTCCGGCGAACTTGCGGCGCGCTCGAAGCCCACCAAGTCATACGCCGTCGCGCGAAGCACGATCTCAACGGTGCCGCCATCGACGGCCACGTCGGCAAAGGCTTCGCCATGCACGTGCGCATGCTGGGCCTGAGCGGCTAAAGACCCAGCCGCAACAAGGGCAAAAATCGCGGCGGGAAGAAGGCGAGCGAGAGGGCGGAACTGGGTCACGACGGCGTCCTCAAAAAAGAAGACCGACACAATACCGTCACGCGGTGGAAGACGGATGAACCCGTCCTTGCGCAAGACGCGGAGCGTCGCTTGCAGCGGCCTCTGCGATACTCCGCGCCCGATCACTCTTGGCCGATTGAATGACCCCGCGCGACGCTGCCCTGCTCGTCTTGCTTGCCGCACTGTGGGGCAGTTCATTCTTATTTATGCGCGTGGCCGGCCCCGAACTGGGCGCCGCGCCCTTGGCGTGGCTTCGCGTGCTGGTGGCCACGGTGTTTCTTGGCGGCTTGCTCATCTATCGAAAGCAGCGCCCCGACCTCAGCGGCCGCTGGCGCGCCATGGGCCTGATGGCGCTCACCAACACGGCGGCGCCCTTCCTGCTACTGACTTGGGCGACGATCCACCTCAGCGCCGGCTATGGCGCCCTGCTCAACGCGACGACGCCGCTCTGGGGGGCCGTCATTGGCGGCTTGTTCTTTGGCGTCGCCACCGGGCGGCAGCTTTGGGTGGGCTTGGCGCTGGGCTTCGCCGGCGTCTTGATGCTGGTGGCCGGCAAGCTGCAGGACGTCGGCGTCATCGCGCTGTGGCCCATCGTGGCGGGCTTAGTGGCGACGGCCTGCTACGGGCACGCCGCGCACTTCGCCCGCAGCGGATTTCCCGGACTCTCGCCACTGGGTTTGGCCTTCGGCAGTCAGCTATTAAGCGTGGCGTGGCTGGCCGGGCCGGCCTTCGCCACTTGGCCCAGCGCCCTGCCCTCGTGGACGGCCATCG
>JBBQIA010000379.1:0-2193 GCA_038324485.1 Lysobacterales bacterium | reverse complement strand
GTCAGCAAGCCGTTGTCTGCGAGCGTGGGACGGTTCGCCCCGGCCAACACAAGGCCGCTCAACAAGCCGGGGTGGTATCCGGTCGATCCCTCGCGCTTCGATCCGCCGCGATCCAGGGCGGACTTGCGTTGCTCCGGGGCGAAGTAGCCGTGCGTCGCCAGATGGGCGAAGCGGACCTTGGACAAAGCCGGGGCCACCGCCTTGCGAGCGGCCTTCTCTCCCGAAAGCAAGAGCGTTGGTCCCTTA
This sequence comes from Lysobacterales bacterium, assembly GCA_038324485.1. Lineage (GTDB taxonomy): Bacteria > Pseudomonadota > Gammaproteobacteria > Xanthomonadales > Xanthomonadaceae > Silanimonas. The sequence continues at coordinate 1,947 of JBBQIA010000379.1, read as the reverse complement.
AACGTGCCGCCGAATCGGGCCGAGACGATGGCCGCCTCTTCGAGCGTGCCCGGCAGCGCCGCCCAGTCGCCGGGCCCATACGCGGCACCGCCCATGGCCAACAGCGATGGACCCGCAAGCGCCGTCGGCGTTTCGGCTAACCGTTGCGGCACCGGCACGATGACCACGCCCATCTCTTCGAGGAGATAGCTGCCGGCCTTTTTGCCCGGTAACGCCGCGAACGGTATCGTCCCCAATGGCCCGTCCGGCGAGACGAGCAACAACTCGGCCCCCTCAATGTGCTTGGCCAACGGGGCAAGCAGTGCCTTGGTCAACGCCTCGGGAGCCGCCGAACCGCCGCCGTCTTCGAGCGTCTTCCGCCACGCATTGGCCGCTTCCTCAATCGGTGCCAGCGGTCCCAGCGCGACCCGCACCACAGGCCGACCTTTTCGCACGACCCAGGCAGTCAGGTGCCGGACATACCTTTGGCCAACGAGCGGCTTCGACGGGTCATAGCCGGTGTAGACGAGGAAATCGACGAAGCACGCACGGTCGGGCAGTCGCGCGGCGAGGCTCGTGCTGGTGAGCGGGGCCACGGTCGCGCGAAAGCCGGCGCTCTTTTCGGCCAGGGCGCGTTCCAGGGCTTCCTTTTCGGCGGCTAACCGGTCGGACTCCGTGGCATCGCCGTTGCGTGAGACGGCCATCGCCAGCCGCCGCGTGGCGTCAACCAACTGCTCCGCTGGGATGGCAAGCTTGCGATCGCTTTGTAGCCGCAGGAACAGCCGTTGCCGTTGCTGCCGCAGGAAGACGGCCCCCTTCCAGGCCAGGGCGTGATCATGCGTCCGAGTTGCGGACTGACTCGGGAGCGACAACAAGCCGTCGAGTAATTTCCGTAGCGATGCTGTCGCGGAAAGCTGTTGTCGTTCCGATTGCACCGCTGCCGTGTCGGCCAATCGGTTGCGTCCCAGGGAAACCGCCTGCATCGCGAGCAACCCCGCAGCCTCGGTTTGGCCCAACTGAGCGTTCACAAAAGCCAGATCGGCCAAGTGGAGGGAATAGAACTCTCCACGCAGCCCGGTGGTGCGGCGGTCGAGTTCGAGGGCTTGCGTGAACAGTCGGCGGGCCGCTTCCAGTTCGCCCCTACCGGAGTGGATCCGGCCGATGTTCCCGAGTGTGATGGCCCTTCCTGCTGATCGCGAAGGATAGAAGGCCAGGGCGCGGGTATACAACTCCATGGCCTCGCGGTTTTCGCCACGATCCGATTTGGCGGCAGCGAGATTGTTCAAAGCGGTGCCCTGGAACGGATCGCGCGGATGACAATATCGGATCGTACCTCGTAGCACCTCCTCGCGAAGCTGCATCGCGAGGCGATCGTCGTAGTCTTCCAACAAGCCAGCGAGATTGCTCAACAACTTGAAATGGTCCGGGTGCGTTTCGTGCATGACGGCGTGATGAATCGCGACTGCCTGTCGGCACAACGTCAGGGCCCGGCTACCGTCTCCAAACGAGTCGTAAACCCCAGACAGATTGGCGAGCCGCTTGGCCGTCTCGGGATGCCGTTCGCCCAACGATGCTCGGACTGCGGCAAGCGATCGCTCGTAGAGCGGCAACGCGGTCCGGTGATCCCCCATTTCAGACAGCAGACGGGCCAGTTCGTGCAGGGCGTTGGCGACATATGGATTGTCCGGCCCCAGAATTGCCACCAGCTTGGCCGGCAAAGCACGACGCATGACCAGGGCTTCGTTATACAGCCCTTCTTCTTCGAGCCGACCGGCCGTTTCATCTTCGAGATAGGCGGTGATCAGTTGTTGGGCCCGTCCAATGTCCGAGAACCCGAGAATCAACGCGTGCATCAGCCAGCGGTGATTTTGTGACCGATAGTGGAACGGTCCCTCCAGATCGAGTTGCACGGCCCACCAGCGTGCTCGCCACGCCTGAGCCGCCTTGGCCCGTCCGCGTTGCCGCTCC
>JBBQIA010000378.1:0-2200 GCA_038324485.1 Lysobacterales bacterium | reverse complement strand
CTTGATGAAACAGCCCTCAACCCGTGGCTGCGCGTTTTCCCCAAAAAGTGCGCCAAGCGATTGATCTGATTGCTGAAGCGCGCTCAAAAACCTGGCCGCGTCATTCAGCGGGGCGTCGCCGGCTGCCCCGCGTTGTGGCGGGCAATGCGGCACCCAGACGTCCGCCGTGCAGCACCGACGCGACCAGCCGGTCGACGAAAGCCCCATCGAGCCCTGGCAGACGGAACTGATAGCGGTAGAAGATCGTCCCGTAGATCTGGTCATAGAGCAGTTCAGCGGGGATCTGCACGACGATGCTGCCATCGCGCTGGCCGCGGCGAATCACACGCAAGCCGATCGCACGGCGGATGTTGAGGTAGCGGTCAACGAAGACGCGCGAGTCACCGGTCTCGGCCAGGCACTCGGCCAGCACGGCCATCTGCACGCGGCCCAGATCGCCCTGCAGTGCACGCAGATAGTGCGCCGCGTGCGCGCGGATGGCCTGCGCAGGCGGCTCGGTCTCGGAGATCGGCAGCAGCAGCGTTGCCTGCCGCAGATACGCGTCGATCAGCAGGTGCAGCCGGCTCTCCCACCATTTGTAGATGGTCATCTTCGAGACGCCCGACGCGGCAGCAATCGCCTGCATCGTCGCGCCTTTCAGGCCGGCGTCGGCGGTCAGCCGGTAGGCGGCGTCGAGCACCGCCTGGGTGGCGCTCTCAGAGCGCGGCCGGCCGGGCCGGCGCGGCGCATCAACGGGCGCGGCATTCACGGCAAACCTGTTGCGCGGCGCAGTGCGCCGGCGATCACCGCTGGGCGGCAGCGCTCGAAACGGTGCACCGACCGCCGGTGAAACTGGCACATCGTTTGCCTCATGCGTGATACTGTACTCGGCGTACAGTTAAATATCGAACCAAGGATGTCAGCCCGACATGCGTCCGCCCGCTTCTGACCACCAGACTTACCAAGCCGGCGATGTGACCCTGCAGTCCGGCCGCGTCTTCTGCGGCATCCAGATCGCCTACAAGACCTTCGGCAGCCTGAACGCCGACCGGTCGAACGTGATCGTCTACCCCACGTCGTACAGCGCGCAGCACCACGACACGCAGTTCATGGTCGGCGACGGTGCGGCGCTCGACCCGTCACGCTGGTTCATCGTGATCCCCAACCTGTTTGGCAACGGGCTGTCAAGCTCGCCATCGAACACGCCGCCCGCTGCGTACGACAGCGGCACCGGCTTGCCGTACCCGGACATCACCTACCTCGATGCGGTGCAGGTGCAACGCCGCATGCTTGCCGAGTTGTGGGGCATCGAGCGGGTCGCGCTGGTCTACGGCTGGTCGATGGGCGCGATGCAGGCCTACCACTGGGCGGCGCTCTTTCCCGACGTGGTGGAGCGCATCGCGGTGGTGTGCGGCTCGGCGCGCTGCGCGCCGCACAACAAGGTGTTCATCGAAGGCGCGAAGCACGCATTGATGGCCGACGCGGCCTACCAGAACGGTGTGTTCACCGCGCCGCCCGAGCGCGGCTTTCGGGCGATGGGCCGGGTGTATGCCGGCTGGGCGCTGTCGCAGACCTTCTACCGAGACGAACTTTGGCGCAGCTTGGGCGCCGATTCGCTCGAGGCCTACCTGCAGACGTACTGGGACCGCAATTTCGCACGGCGTGACGCGCACGACCTGCTGGCGCAGTTCTGGACCTGGCAACACGGCGACATCAGCGCCAATGCGCTCTACGGCGGCAACCTGCCCGCCGCGCTGGCAGCGATCCGCGCCCGCGTGCTGTTGATGCCGGGCGACCACGACCTGTACTTTCAGGTGGACGACAACCGGCTGGAGCTGCCACACCTGCGCAATGCCGTGCTCGCACCGATCCCGTCGGTCTGGGGCCACCGCGCCGGCAGCCCGGCCAACCAACCCGCCGATCGCGCCTTCATCGAAGACCACGTGCGCGCGCTGCTGGCAAGCTGACATGACGACAACCACCGAAGCCACAGCAATGTTGACGGCGCCTGCAGCGGCGGCAGGAGTAACAGCAACCGCTCCACCAGCCGCACCCCCGCCCGCACCCTTCCGGCTGAAGGCCGCCGAGCTGAAGGAACTCGCGCAGCGCTCGAACGGCCCGGCCGCGCGGCAGACACTGCTGCACCTGGGCGCGATCGCCATCAGCGGCACGCTGCTGTGGCAGGCGCTCGGCACCGCATGGGCGCTGCCGCTGACCGTGC
>JBBQIA010000377.1:0-2240 GCA_038324485.1 Lysobacterales bacterium | reverse complement strand
CTGGGGTCTCCGCGCTCGAACGCGCCCTGCAAATCCCGTGATTCGGACTGCAGCGTGTTCACTTTCTTCATGGCGTTGCCCATGGCCTCACTGAAGCTCGGCCCAGAAACGCGCTCGGCACCGCCTGCGCCATTCAGGCCGCCAATGCCGCCTGCACCCGGCAAACCACCACCCTCGCCCGGGCCGCGAACGCCCATCCCCCCGGCACCGCCGGCTTGGGTCTGGTAGCTGCGAATCTGGGATAGCACGGAAGCGATGGCGTCGGTCATGGTGGTTGGCAACGGACGGACAGGTGCCGAGAGGGGTGCAAACCGCGTGCCATAAGCGCCAGAGCCTCGCCCGGCGGGATTCCGGCAGCCGGGCGTGCGAGCATTCCCGACATGGATTCCTTGCCCTTCTTCCAGACCCTGCAAGATCAGGGCTTAGCTGCGCTCAATGCGGCACAAGCCCTGCTGTCTTCGCCGTGGCTGGGGGTGGCCTGGCTGGTCTACGTGCTGGTGCTCGCGGCATGGATCATTCGCCAGCGCCGTGAACCCGTCGCCACGCTCGCCTGGCTCTTAGGTCTGGCGTGGCTGCCGGTGCTCGGCTGGGCGGTGTATTGGTGGCTGGGCCCGCAGCGCATTCAACGCAAAAAGCTCAAGCGCCTTCGGGCGCGCCTGAACTTAGCCGCCGCACGCCTACCCGCCTGCGGTGACGCCGCCGAAGCCGGCCAAGAACGCCTGCTGGAGGCCGCCACCGGTCACGCCCCCACTCGCGCCGTGTCGATTGACCTGCTGACCGGCGGCGAGCGCACCTTCGAGGCCCTGTTCGCGGCCGTGACGTCGGCGCGCGTGTCGGTGCATCTCGAGTACTACATTTATGAACCCGACACCGTCGGCACCCTCCTGCGTGACCTGCTCATCGAGCGCGCCCGCGCCGGCGTGGAGGTGCGGGTCTTGCTGGATGGCCTTGGCTCGCGGCGCTGCTCGCCGCGTTTCTTGGCGCCGCTGCGCGAAGCCGGTGCAGAGGTGGCGTGGTTCCACCCCATGCGTCTCGGCCACCTGCTTTGGCGCCCCACCCTCAATCTGCGCACCCACCGAAAGATCGCCGTCATCGACGGCATCACTGGCTTCACCGGTGGGGTGAACATCAGCGACCTCCAAAGCGAACGCACCTCGGCCGCCGCCTTCCACGACCTGCATTTGCGGCTCGAGGGCGAAGTGGTTCGCGCCCTGCAATTGGCCTTCGCCGAAGACTGGCATTACGCCACCGGGGCCAAGCTCAGCGCCGATCACCATTGGCCTGCCCTGCCCACCGGCGCCATTCGCTGCCAGCTGGTGCCCTCTGGCCCCGACAATCCGCTGGCGCCGATTCATCGGCTCTATGTCGAGGCCATCCACAACGCGCGGCGGCGCGTCTGGTTGATGACGCCCTACTTCGTACCCGACGCCGCGGTGCTGATGGCACTCACCTCGGCGGCACTCAGCGGCTTGGACGTGCGCGTCTTGCTGCCGCGCCGCAATGACTCGCGCCTCGTGCGTGCAGCGGCCCGCAGCTTCTACCCAGAGCTGATAGAAGCCGGCGTGCGCATCTACGAATTCCAGCCGCGCATGCTGCACGGCAAAGCCCTTCTGCTGGACGACGACCTCGCGGTGATCGGCAGCGCCAACGTCGACCCGCGTAGCTTTTGGCTGAACTTCGAGCTGTGCGTTTTGGCGCGCGATGTGGGCGTTGCAACGGCCCTGGCCGACCGGATTCAAGCCGACCTCAAGCAATCCGTGCGCGTCGATCGTCATTGGCGGCCCCACGGCTGGCGCGCCTATGCCGACAGCGTGGCCCGGCTATTCGCGCCCGTGCTTTAAGCCCATTGCTAGACTGACGCTCCCGGGTTTCGAGGACGATTCGCATGGCGTGGTTAATGCTGTTGGGCGCTCTGGCCTGCTTCGCGATGGCCATCCTGCTGCCGGTGGGCAGCGCAATGGTGCTGCTGCTTCTCCTCACGGCGCTGGCGCTGTTCGTCTTTGGCGCCACCCGCTTTCTCTCCGACCGTCTGAACTCGGTCAGTCGGGCTCCGTCCGGGATGCTCGATGCCGCTGAAATGGCGCGCATTCGCGAGCACATCGCCACGCGCCAAACCGATCCCAGCGATAAAAACGACGAGCGCGCTTAAGCTTTTTTGCGCGGCGTGCCGCGGCGGCAGGCGTCCGAGCAATACACCACCTGATCCCAGTCGCGCTCCCACTTTTTGCGCCACTCAAACG
>JBBQIA010000376.1:0-2246 GCA_038324485.1 Lysobacterales bacterium | reverse complement strand
ATGCCGCGCCCGCGAATGGCGGCAAACCACGGGTGGCCATCGCGGTTGCGCTGCCAGCCGAAGGCATCGCCGGCCTGCCACCAGCGCGGTGCGGTGATGCCAGTAGGAAGGTCGTCGCTGGGCCAATGCCGAAGATCGACCGTCGAGACCTGCGCTCCGGCAGCGGTTATGGGCACACGCTGAAATCCGGCTTCGATGAGCAGGACGCCGTGCTGCAGTGCCGCACGTGGCGGCCGCGCCAGCACCAGCGCCAAGGCTGTGGAGGCCAGCACGCCGGCGCTGGCGAGCGCCACGGCAAGTCCGAGCTCGCGCCCCCCCGTAACGGTCAAAATGGCGACTCCCATCAGCACGGCATCGAAGGCGAGAAACAGTGCGCCGCCCCAAGCGAGGCGACGGCGGCGAGCAGCGAGGGAAAATGCAAACGTCTTCATAGTCAGATTGTTCATGCGGTCTGCTAGCTTAGGCGCTTGCCTCCAAAAGACTGCGTGACCATGAGCCAAGCGCTGCGTCGTACCCGAATTCTTGCCACCCTTGGCCCAGCCACCGACGCGCCCGGCGTGATCGATGCGCTGCTGGCCGCCGGAGTGAATGCCGTGCGGCTCAACTTTTCGCACGGAACCGCCGAACAACACGCGCAGCGCATTGCCTCCGTGCGGGCGGTGGCCTCGCGAACGGGTTTGGAGATCGGCGTGCTCGCCGACCTGCCCGGTCCGAAAATTCGCATTGAAAAATTCGCTGAAGGAAAGGTACAGCTGCGCGCCGGGCAGGATTTTGCTTTGGTCTGCCGCAACGACGCGCCGCCCGGTGACACCACGCAGGTGGGCTGCAGCTATCTGGGCCTGCCGAAGGACGTCGGCTCCGGCGACACCCTGCTGCTCGACGATGGCCTGATCAGCCTGCGCGTCGAGCGCGTGGACGGCGACACCGTGCATTGCGAAGTGCAGACCGACGGCGCGCTCTCGAACCGCAAGGGCCTGAATCGACTCGGCGGCGGTTTGAGCCTTGGCGCGCTCACCGACGAAGATCGCGGCCACATCATTACCGCCGCAAAGCTGGGCGTCGACTTTATCGCCGTCTCGTTTTGTCGCTCGGCCGCTGACATTGAGTTGGCCCGCAGCCTTGCACGCGCCGCCGGTTCCGACGCTCAGATTGTGGCCAAGGTCGAACGCGCTGAAGCCATCGAAAACCTCATTGAAATTGTTGAGGCCTCAGACGTGGTGATGGTGGCGCGCGGCGATCTGGGCGTCGAGATCGGCTACGCCGAGCTGCCCGGCCTGCAGAAAAAAATCATCCGCGAAACGGTCAGTCGCAATCGCGTGGTAATCACCGCCACGCAAATGCTGCAGTCGATGGTCGACAACCCGATCCCGACGCGTGCCGAAGTGCTGGACGTGGCTAATTCGGTCATCGACGGCACCGACACGGTGATGCTTTCGGCTGAAACGGCAAGTGGCCTCTATCCGGTGAAAGCCGTCGAGGCAATGGCGCAGATTTGCCTCGGCGCCGAGCGGCAGTTCCGCCACGACACCGATTTTGAAGCCGCGCGCCGCGGCCTGACGCGGGCCGATGAAGCCATCGCTATGGCCACGATGTTTTTGACTGAACACATCGAACTCAAGGCCATCGTCGCCCTGACCGAGTCCGGCGGCACGGCCCGTCACTTGTCGCGCTTTCGCTCGCAGGTGCCGGTATTCGCCCTCAGCCGCTTCGACGAGGCGCGCCGCAAAATGTCCCTGATGCGCGACGTCTTCCCGATTCACTTCGACACCCGCGGTTTGTCGCCCGGTTTGGCGGCGCGGTCGGCGGCGAAGCAGCTGCATGACCTCGGCCTGCTGGCCGAGGGTGACCGCGTCATCGTCACCAATGGCGACTCGATGGAGCGCCGCGGCGCCACGAACACCCTGCGCCTGCTGGAAATCGGCGCTGGTGGTCTGGTGGACGGTTTAGCGGAGCTCTAAAGATTGCGGCGCTTGACGCCGTGTGTTTTTTCCGGTATCCGGCTGTCGGAAAGTCCGTAAGAGGCGATGTCGTATGTCCATCCTTCGCATCATTTTCTTCGTGGCGCTCGCGGTGCATGCTGCAGCGATTCCCGGGCCGGTGAACGCTCTCACGTGTGCGCAAGGTTCCCGCGTTAGTGGTTGGGTTGGAACGCAGTTCTGTCCGGCTTGCACAGTACTTACGGCCTCTTCCCGATCAGCGCAAAAGGTCAACAACGCAACCTGCTTGCAGTGCTCCTTATGGTGTCC
>JBBQIA010000375.1:0-2269 GCA_038324485.1 Lysobacterales bacterium | reverse complement strand
CGCGATCAGATTCAGCACATTGAAATGGCGCGCGATTTTGCCGCGCGATTCAATCACACCTATGGCGAGCATTTGGTGCTGCCAGAAGCGGTGATTGAAGAGCAGGTGGCCACGCTGCCCGGCCTCGACGGTCGCAAGATGAGCAAGAGCTACGACAACACCATTCCGCTGTTTGCGCCGCCTGCCGTGCTGAAGAAGTTGATCGCCGGCATCGTCACCGACTCGCGGGCGCCGGGCGAGGCGAAAGACCCCGACGCCAGCCATTTGTTCACCCTGTATCGCGCCTTCGCGTCCGAGGCCCAAGCGGCAGACATGCATGCGTCGCTCATCGGCGGTTTGTCGTGGGGTGAGGCTAAGCAGGCGCTGTTCGACTTATTGGACGGCCAACTTGCGCCCATGCGCGAGCGCTACGAGACCCTGATGGCGAAGCCCGCCGAGATCGAAACCGTGCTGCAGGCCGGTGCGGCGAAAGCGCGCGCTGTCGCCACGCCGCTGCTTCGTGAGGTGCGCCACGCGGTGGGCCTCCGGCCTTTAAGCGCAGCCATGGCCGAAGCACCCAAGGCAAAGGCGACGAAAGCGGCGCAGCCCAGCTTCAAGCAGTACCGCGACAACGACGGCCGTTTCTATTTCAAGTTGGTGGATGCCGAAGGCCGCGTGCTGCTGCAGAGCGAGGGCTTTGCGTCGCCGAAAGACGCGGGTCAGTGCATCGCCCGCTTGAAGGGCGGCGACGCTGCGCAGCAGCGCATCGCCGAGGGCCGCGTGTGGCTTGGTGATGAGGCCATTGGCACGCTCGAACACGGCGTCGATGCGTCAACACTTGGCGAGGCGCTGTTGGCCCTTGGCCTCGACTCGCTCTAGACGCGGTATCCGGCACGCTTTCCAAATGAACTTTCTTGGTTTCTTCTTACTGGCGCCGTGGTTTGCCGTGCTTGGCTGGCTTTATTGGCGAAGCGCACCTGCGGCCTTCGTTGCCCATCGGCGCACGGACCTCATCGTCTTAGTCGCTGCCGTGCTGATGTCGCTGATCGGGCTTCAGCTCGGCCTGCAGTTCGACCCCGACGGCCACCATCCGATCGTTCGCCAGATCGTCGCCTCGGTGGTGTCCTACAAAGCCTTTTTGCTGGTGCTGGGCGGCGCTTTCTTTTGGCGGCGGCATGCGGGGCGCGTCGCGCTCGGCGACCGATAGGCCGAAAGCCCCGCAATCAGCCGGAGGCCCGCGCCGCCACCCAGCGCGCAATGTGGGCGTGCATCGCGGCCAAGCCGTCGGTGAGTGCCGCCGGCCCGGGCTGCAGGATGATCGGCGACTTGATCTCGAAGAGTTGGCCGTCGCGCACGGCGGGCACGGCGTCCCAGCCGGCGCGGGCCGCAACGGTGCCCGGCTGAAATTTCTTGCCGCACCACGATCCGAAAACGATCTCCGGGCGACGGGCAATAATCTCGTCGTCGTTGGCCAGAATGCGCTGCTTGGCCAGCGACTCGGCAGCGAGCTCTGGGAAAATATCGTCGCCGCCGGCAACGCGCACGAGTTCCGCCACCCATTGAATTCCGCTGATGCGCGGCTCGTCCCATTCTTCAAAGTAGACGCGCGGACGTTCGGCGAATGCAGCGGCCTGTTCGGCCACCGCATCCACGCCGCGCTCTAGCGTGTCGGCGTAGGCCTCGGCCTTGGCGGCGACGCCTACCAGCGCACCGAGCCGGCGCACGTAGTCGAGAATGCCGGCTACCGAGCGGTGGTTGCTGATCCACACCTCCACACCGCGGCGCACCAGTTCAGCAGCGATGTCGGCTTGGATGTCTGAAAAGCCGATGGCGAGGTCCGGCTTCAAAGCAAGGATGGCGTCGATCTTTGCGCTGGTGAACGCACTGATTTTCGGCTTTTCTTTTCGCGCGCGCGGCGGTCGCACGGTGAAGCCGCTAATGCCGACGATGCGGTCTTGTTCGCCGAGGGCGTACAGCACCTCGGTGGGCTCCTCCACCAGACAGGCGATGCGCTGTGGGCCGCGAAGCAGGCGCACCTTAGTGCGCGCTCGCCGAGGGCGCAGACACGGGCGTATTGGCGATGGCCGCATCGCGCGGCGGCGACTTCAGTGCCGTCCAAGCCAAGGCCGAGAGCGCCATGCTGATGGCGCCAATCACGAACACGCTGCCCTTGTCTTCCAACTGGCTGACCAACATGCCGACGCCCAAGCTCACGGCCAGCTGCGGCAGCACTACGCTCAGGTTGAACACGCCCATGTAGAGCCCAATTCGTCGTGGCGACACGCATTGC
>JBBQIA010000374.1:0-2284 GCA_038324485.1 Lysobacterales bacterium | reverse complement strand
TGGTCCGTGCCGGGGCGGGCGTCACTGACCACCGGACGCCAGGCAGCACCGGGCTGCGCGTCGTTCAACGCATCGGCCAACTCTTGAATGGCGGACTCGGCATCAAAGCCGTCGTTCTCCAGCTCTTGCGCGGCGATCACCGAGGGGTCGAGCTTGGTGATGACGGCCACATGCTTCTGCAGCTGACGCTGATAGGCCTCGGCGTTCTGCGCACCGCGCGTGGTCGGAAAGCCGCCGCCTTGACCGTCGCCGTTGAACAGATTCAGCAGGTTCATGCCGGCGATGCGCAGCGCGCCGTCGACCTTGGGCGCCTCGGGCCGCGGCGCCAGCTCGGCGCTCGCGATCGGCGCGGCGGCCTGCAGTCGATACGCGCCAAAGCGCTGGTCGACCACGGCCTCGATGCCGCTGAGCGTGCTGCCGGCGCGCAGGCTGTCTTCCGCCGCCATCGAACTGGGCCACCACGCGATGGCGCGCGGATTTTGCCGACTGCTGGCGTCATCGAGCACCACCGTGCGTGCACGGTTTTCTGCCAACTTTGCGCGCGCGGCGTCCCCCGGTAGCGCTTGCTCGGTCGGGGTGAACACGCGGCCGCCAAAGGCCAAGTCCACTTCGCCGAAGCGCGAGAGCGCGTCGTTGCCGACAACCGTCATCGGCGCATCAAGGCGAACGCGCATGCCTTCCAGCGCTTCCCAATTCGCCGGCGGCGCGCTGAGCACGATGGGCTCGGGCAGCGCGGCGTCGCCGAGCACGGTGATGCGTGCAGCGGTCAGCGTGGTCAGCATCGCGCCATCGCCGGATTCGCCAACGAGGCCGTCGGCTTGGATGTGCTGACCCACCATCAAGGGCTGCTGGTCGGCCGCAGGCATCACGAACAGGCCCTCGGCCGTGGCGGGATCGGCGTCCGGCTGCAGGCTTTGCACAAAGGCGCCGTCGGCCATCAGCAAGGTCACCACGCCTTCAATGCGGGCGGGTTTGCCCTCGTAAGCGCTGCGCTCGGCGCTGCCTTGCACCGTGGCGATGCCCTCGATCGAGCCGGAAGTGCCGGCATCGCAGCCCGACAGCGCGGCAGCGATGAGGGTGGAAAGGATCAGCGGTTGCAAACGAGACATCGTGCGCATTGGACACTCCAGAGACAGCAACGCCGCCCTGAAGGCGGCGTCGCATTAATGATGAATCAGGTCGCGAATCAGCGTGGCTTACTTGTACTTATCGACCATGTACTGCACCGATGCCGCAACCTGCTCATCGGTCAGGCGAGCATTGCCGCCGCGCGCCGGCATGATGCCGGCTTGGCCCTGGTAGCCCTCAATGGCGTGCTTCACCAGCACGTCGAGGCCCTGCGCAATGCGCGGCGCCCAAGCAACCGCCGTCGGCGCCGGCGCACCGCCCGCGCCATTGGCGTGGCAGGCCGAGCACAGGTTCTGGTAGATCACGCTGCCGTCGAGCGTGCCGCCGTAAGGCGCGCCACCCGATGCTGCCGCGGCTGCGGCCGCCTGTGCCGCGGCTGCGGCAGCCGCTGCGCCGGTCTCGCCGGCATACACGCCAGCCAAGGGGCGGATGCGTTCGACGATGCGCGCTTCAGCGATGGGATTGGGGTCTTGGACCTTTTGGTTGTTGAGGTACACGCCGGCGAGGACCAGCAGCAGCACCAACCCGACCAACGCGGCGAGGATCTGCGAGAAACGCTTCATGAAGACGAGATCGTGATTGCGCACGGGAATACCTGTTCGGGCACGGTGGCCAAGCGGACGTTGGAGTATATCGACCGGCGAGGCAGGGGGAAAATGCTGGCGTTTCGGAGGCCAGTCTAGAACGACCGTCTATCGTCACACCGCCGACCTAGTTTCTATACAGAACATTCTGTATGGTTCGACCCCAATGAACCGACCCCCCAAAGCCCGCCAGCGCGTCTTCGACGCCGCCCGCCGCATCGTTGAAGAGCGCGGCGCGGGCCATCTGACCTTTGATTTGCTGGCGGAAGAGAGCGGCGTCACCCGCGGCGGCATCACCTATCACTTCCGCACCAAAGAGGTGCTGCTGAAGGCCTTGATCGAGGCCGACATCGCCGACTGGAGCGAATCGACCGAGGCCCTTGGGGCCGACGTGGACCTGCCCTGCCCGAAGGCGCGACAGATGATTGGCTTGGTGCGCTGCAGCCTCGCCGACGAGGACGATGCCCATAAGCGTTTTGTCAGCGGCATGTTGAGCGCGGCCATGACCGACCCAAGCCTGCTCGACCCGGTTCGCTCACATTTGAAAGACAGCTTCGCCGAGTGGCGCTGGG
>JBBQIA010000373.1:0-2288 GCA_038324485.1 Lysobacterales bacterium | reverse complement strand
ATCGAGCTCGCCGAGAAGCTCAACGAGATCGCGCCGATGTCTGGCGACAAGAAGAGCCTGTTCGTGACAACCGGCGCCGAAGCCGTCGAGAACGCCATCAAGATCGCCCGCGCCGCCACCGGCCGCGCCGCCGTCGTGTCGTTCTCGGGCGCCTTTCACGGCCGCACCTTCATGGGCATGGCGCTGACCGGAAAGGTCGCGCCCTACAAGATCGGCTTCGGACCCTTCCCGGGTGACATCTACCGCCTCCCATTCCCCGCCGAAAGCCAGCACGTCAGCGGCGCCGATGCGCTCGAGGCGCTCCACCATCTCTTCAAGTTCGACATCGAACCCGCCCGCGTCGCCGCCATCATCCTCGAACCCGTCCAGGGCGAGGGCGGCTTCTATGCCGCGCCGTTTGATTTCCTGCGCGACCTACGCGCCGTCTGCGACACACACGGCATCCTGCTGATCGCCGACGAAATCCAGTCCGGCTTCGCCCGCACGGGCAAGCTCTTCGCCATCGAGCACTCCGGCGTCAAACCCGATCTCATCACCACCGCGAAATCGCTCGCCGGCGGCATGCCGCTCTCGGCCGTCATCGGCAAGGCGGCGATCATGGACGCGGCCGAACCGGGCGGCCTCGGCGGCACCTATGCCGGCAACCCGCTCGCCTGCGCCGCCGGCCTCGCCGTCCTGCAGGTGATCGACGAAGAAGGAATTCTGGAACGCGCCATCACCCTTGGCGACAAGCTCGTCGCGCGCCTCAAGGCAATGCAGCTCAAGAACGACCTGCCGCCGATGGCTGACGTGCGCGGCCTCGGCGCCATGGTGGCCTTCGATCTGGTCAAGGAGCGCGGCGGCCACGCGCCCGACCCCGATCTCGCCAAACGCCTCATCGAGCGCGCCCGCGCCAATGGCCTCATCCTGCTCGGCTGCGGTCTCTACGCCAATGCCATCCGCATCCTCGTCCCCATCACCGCGAGCGACGAGATCATCGACGAGGCCCTGGAGCTCCTTGAACGCAGCCTGGTCGAAGCGGGGTCGTGAAACCATCTGTCTAGGAATAAACCCTCTGCTTGAAGTGCCAGTTCGCTAGAGCTCATGCTCTTCACAGCATTGATCTTCACCTCTGCAGATGTCTCTTTTGAGTCCTAAAATGATGCTTTTTGGTCCTGGGGCCTCGAGTGGGGCTTCGCAGAAATCACATCGTGATTTCTAAATAAAATCAAGATACTTAGCCTACATATTCGAGTCCTCTTCTGGCACCACTCCGGCTTGGGCCGGATCAGAGAATTTCAAACATCGTCACGCTTCGTTGCCCCGCACCGCTGCCAGCGGCCCCGGCGTTTTGGTGCGCAGCGCGACGATCAGCACGCCGAGGAACGCCAGCCCCGCGCCCACGATCATCCGCGTGTCGAGCTGGTCGTCGGTCAGCCACACGCCAAAGCCGATCGTCGCCAGCGGCGTCATCAGCGTCAGCGACGACAGCAGGTTCGCCTCATACTTGCCGATCAGCCAGTAATAGAGGCTGTGCCCGATCACCGAAACCACCAGCGCCGCAAACAACAGCGCCGCGACAAAGCTCCATCCGGCAGCAACGGCGCTGCCCCACTGGTTCGTCTCAAACAGCGCCGAGGCGATGCCCAGCGGCACAAACGAGATCAGCCCCACCCAGGCCTGAAAGCGTAAGGGCGCCACGCTGTCGGTCCGCTTCATCAGCACCGCGCCCAGAGATCCCGCAAACGCCGCCGCGACCACGAACCACAGGCCCAGCGCCAGCGTCAGCCCCTCCGGCTTCCACACCACCAGCACAGCCCCGGCCAGCGTCAGCGCAATGCCGAGGCCCCGCCGCCAGTGAATGCGTTCGCCCAGCATCACGATGGAAAGCAGCGTCGTGAACGGCACACCCACCTGCACCACCACCGCAACCGATGACGGCGAGGATGTCTGCAGCCCCAGAAACAACAGCGCGAAATTCCCCGCGCCCATCAGAATTGCGATGGCGAAAATCCGCAACGCCGGCTTGGGCATTGGCAACAGCCAGGGCAGGGTCACCAGCGCCACGATGGCAAACCGTGCCGCCGCAAAGAACAACGGCGGCACCCCCCACTCGCCGATCACGATCTTGCTGAGCACGGTGGAATAACCCCACACGAGGCAGATCAGCACGAGGACAAGGAAGTCCCGAAGACGCATGGGATTGGGTCAGCCGGAATGACGATGGTGCGGGCGGCGTAGCGCACCTCATGCTGCCATGCACGCAGAAACCCGCCGACCCACCGCACAACTCTATCGGGATCAAGGCC
>JBBQIA010000372.1:0-2289 GCA_038324485.1 Lysobacterales bacterium | reverse complement strand
GCAGCGGCGAAGCTGACTGGGTGGTTGCGCGGCGTCTGGTCGACACGCTTCAGCCCTTGCTCAATGCGCGTTCGGTGGCGGTGGCCCGATCCGCGCTCCATGGCGAGGATCACATCTTGGCTGAGCCGGCGCAGGCCGAGACGCACTACGCGCTGCTGATGCGCGAACGTTCACGCGTGCTGCGCTCTTTGCTGCGATTGGGCACGCCGCAGCAGCTGGTGCTGCCCATGGGGATGGATGGTCCCAGCCAGGTGGCCTTGGTGCCGTATCTACTCACCGATTCGGGGTGGACGGCACTGTTTGCCGAACGCCACGGGCAGGGCTTCGACGCGGACGATTTGTCGCGCATTGAGGCGATGGTGGCCGCGGCCCGTCGGGTGGCTGCGCACTCCTTGTCCGAGCGCGAGTTGGCACTGCGGGCCGACCTCGACCCGACGCTGGAGGTGCTGAATGCGGAGGCCCTGCAGCGCGATTTCCGCACTGCGTTTGAGCGCTGTCGCGACGAGGGCGAGCCGATTGCCCTGCTGCGCATTCCTCTGGCCGGAGAAGGCGGTTTCGAGCCGCGCGCTCGCGCCGTGATGGTGGCCTTGGAAAGCTTGGAGGCCTTGCCCTCGCGATTGCTGGGTCGTCCTGGTCCCGACGAGCTCTGGCTGGTGTTTCCGCATCTTGATGTGCACGCCGCGCGAGCCATCGCTGAGTCGCTGCACGCGATTTTGGCGCCGCCGCAGGCCCCCGCGTCGGGCCTGCTGCCGGCAGGCACGCGGCCCATGGTGGCCGAGTGGGTCATCGGCATTGGCGCGATGGTGCAGGGCGAACGCGTGCCGCGGCCGATGATCGAGCGCGCTGCTGACGCCGTGGCGCGCACGCGCATTCCCGGCGCGCCGGCCGTGCAGGCCTCGGTGCCGGTCGTTCACTGAGTTCGGAGACCCTGCATGCCTCGTCTTGTTATCGGCAACCGGAACTATTCGTCCTGGTCGCTGCGTCCTTGGCTGCTGATGCGTCACTTCGGCATGGCGTTCGATACCGAGCGCCTGCCGCTCGATACGCCTGAATTCCACCAGCGCATCGTGACCCTGTCGCCGAGCAAGCGCGTGCCGGTCTTGCACGATGGTGAGCACGTCGTCTGGGATTCGCTGGCGATCTGCGAGTACGTCAATGAGGCCTATCTGGACGGCCGCGGCTGGCCTGCCGATCTTCATCAGCGTGCGCAAGCGCGCTGCGCCGCGGCCGAAATGCACTCGGGATTCCCCGCCCTGCGCAGCCAATTGCCGATGAACTGTCGCCGTCAGCCCGATGCCTATCGCTGGAAGGCCGACGCCGACGCGGACATCGCCCGCGTCCAAACCCTCTGGGGCGAGTTGCTGGAGCGCAGCGGCGGTCCGTTCCTGTGCGGTGACTTCGGCATCGTGGACGCAATGTTTGCGCCGGTTGCGGTGCGCTTCCGTGGCTACGGCGTGGCGATGGACACCCGAAGTCAAGCGTATTCCGAAGCGATTTTCGCCCTGCCGGCGATGCGCGAGTGGCAGGCCGAGGCCGAGTCTGAAATCGAGACCATGGCCTACGATGCACTCTGACCGCGGCGCCCTGCTGGCGATGGCCGGCGGCGCCAGCTTGATCAGCTTGACCGGCATTTTGGTGCGCTTGGCCGACGTGCCGCCGACCGTGGCGGGCTTTTGGCGCATGGCATTCGGCGGCTTGATGCTCGGCGCGTTCTTACTGCTGACGCGCCGCCTAAAGGCGATGCCCGCGAGGGCCTGGGCCTTCTGCCTGTGGCCGGCCTTTGCTTTTGCCGCCGATCTTTGGCTTTGGCATCGCAGCATCCACGCGATCGGGCCGGGATTGGCGACCTTGCTTGCGAACACGCAGGTCTTTTTCATGGTCGTGGCCGGCGTGCTGTTTTTTGGCGAGCGCCTGCACGCGCGCTTCGTCATCGGCTTGGTCTTGGCCTTCGGCGGACTGGTGCTGATTTTGGGCGACGGCTGGCTGGCGCTTTCCGAAGATTCGCGCGCGGGCGTCTGGCTGGGCTTGGCCACGGGTATCGCGTATGCGGCCTATACCCTTGGTCTGAAGCGCACGCAGCGCGAGGCGCCGCTGGCCACCGAACCCGTGCTCATGGTGTCCACCCTGCAGTGCGCCGTGCTGCTGGGTTTGGCCGCTTGGGCCGAGGGCGCCTCCTTCGCCATTCCCGATGGGCGAACGCTGGGCGTGCTGCTGGCAATGGGCCTGATCGGCCAATGCTTGGGCTGGGTGCTGATTGGGCGTGCGCTGCCGCGATTGCCCGTCGCCACC
>JBBQIA010000371.1:0-2305 GCA_038324485.1 Lysobacterales bacterium | reverse complement strand
GGCCAAATCGCGGAGGGCCTGTCGCAGGGTCAGGCGCCACGTACCGAATCGCGCTCGCGGCGCGGCAGACGCGGGGCTCACGCCTGCACCCGGCCTGCAGCTAGGCGCAACTGTCGGCCGCAGCGCGCAGCGAGGCGCTCGTCGTGCGTCACCAAGACCAGCGTCGTGCCGGCCTCGGCGTTCAAGCGGAAGAGCAGATCAATGATTTGCTGACCGGTTACGGTGTCCAAATTGCCCGTCGGCTCATCGGCAAAGAGCACCGAGGGCCGCGTCACAAAGGCGCGCGCAATGGCGACACGCTGCTGCTCGCCGCCCGACAGTTGGCGCGGGTAGTGCGTCAGACGCTCGGCCAATCCGACCTGCTCCAACACGGTGCGCGCGGGGCCCTCGGCGTCGGCGTCACCGCGAAGCTCGAGCGGCAGCATCACGTTCTCCAGCGCGGTCAGGGCCGGAAGCAGCTGAAAGTTCTGAAACACGAAGCCGACGGTCTCCGAACGCAGCGCCGCGCGGCCGTCTTCATCAAGCGTCGCCAGGTTGCGCCCTTCCAACTGGACAGTTCCGTGACTGGCCACATCGAGGCCCGCCAGCAGGGACAGCAGGGTGCTCTTACCTGAACCGGAAGCCCCCACGATGGCGAAGGCTTCACCCTTGGCGATGCTAAAACCGACATCGGCAAGGATAGTGAGCGGCCCGGAGGGCAAGGCCACATCTTTGCCCAAGCCCTCGACCTGCAGCACGGGGGCGGTAGCAGCGAGCACTTCATTATTCATCAAGGCGGTCATGGGCATGGCGGATTTCGGGCAAGTCAATTCGAGATTGTGGACGCGGGCGGCTCAACAGGGCGTCACGGCGTTTCGCGCGGGACTTCTGGCGTTCAGCGCCACCGTCCTACTGATGACCGGATGCGGGGCGGTGGACGCACCGTCAGCCTCCAGCATCGAGTCACCGTCGACCACCGCTGCGGCTCCTGCCGCTGCCGCGGCGCAGGCCGTCGCCGAGGTCGCCGACGAGCAGCGCGCCATTCTGGTGCTGGGCGATTCGCTCTCAGCGGCCTACAACCTGGCCGCCGAACAGGGCTGGGTGGCGTTGCTCGAACCGCGTCTGCGCGAGCAGGCCGCCGGGTTTCGCTTGGTCAACGCGTCCATCAGCGGGGAAACCACGGCCGGCGGGCGCTCGCGTATTGCGTCGGCACTGACCGAACATCGCCCGGCCGTGGTGGTGATCGAACTCGGTGCCAACGACGGGCTTCGCGGCCTACCGCTGGAGGAAACGCGGGCAAATTTGGACGCGATGGTCGTGGCCTCGCAGGCTGCCGGCGCCGAGGTGCTAATCATCGGAATGCGGCTGCCGCCGAACTACGGCCCCGACTACACCGACGCCTTCTTTGAGCAGTTCGGGGAGATCGCGGCGGCGCGCGGGGCGGCCCACCTGCCCTTCTTGCTGGAACCCATCGCCAACGACGACTCGGCGTTTCAGTCCGACCGCTTACACCCCACGGCTGAAGCGCAGCCGCTGATCGCCGATCACGTGTGGCCGGCGCTGGCGCCCGTGCTGGAGGCCGTGGCTCGTTAGTTGAGCGCGGGCCAGGCCGAGGCGTCGAGGGTGTCGCGATAGCCGTGCCAAGCCGCATAGGCGAGCCACGGCATCACCACGGCGAGGCCAATGAAGGCCGTCGCGAAGCCCACGGCGGTCAGCAGCGCGATCAGCGCAGCCCAGGTGATGGCGGCCGGCTTGTTGCGCAGCACGGCGTTCACGCTGGAAATGCCTGCAGTCACCATGTCGACGTCGCGGTCGGCAATCATTGGCAGCGAGAAGGCCGCGATCGCAAAGGTCACTGCTGCAAACACCGAGCCGATGGCCGAGCCGATGACCAAGAATTCAATGAGCGAAGCCATGCTGCCGTCTTCCACCGGCACGAAGGCATTCACCATCATTCCGGCTCGCGACCACAGCAAAAGCACCACCATTTGAACGAGGGCGAAGACGGCCGCCTGCCCCGCCACGCGACGCACCAACACAAAGCTGCTGGCCAGCGTGGGCCGCTCGCCGCGTTCAAGGGCGCGGCTAACGCAATACAGGCCAACGCCAATCAGCGGCGCAATAAACACGAAGCCGGACAGCAGAGCCGCCAGCAGGGCGAAACGCCCCAACGACCACGCCATCGCGGCAACGCCGAGGCTGACCAAGAGAATGACGGCACCAAACACGGCGCTGAGGCCGGGCGCTTGGCGCAGGTCGCTCCATCCTTTGCGCAGCCAGCCGAGCGGGGCGTGCCACGGCAGCGCATGGCAGGGCACCACAAATG
>JBBQIA010000370.1:0-2312 GCA_038324485.1 Lysobacterales bacterium | reverse complement strand
AAATGCATCCTGCTCTTCGCGGGTAAAGCTGTATTTGCCGGCGCAAAGTTCACCAAAGCCGCCCATCGGCTGCTTGTCGTAGGGGTTGGTCAGCCCGTCCCAAGCCATGTGGTCGAGCATCTCGGCGCTGCCAAAACGGATGCCGGTGCGTGAGCCGTTCAACAGATGCGGCGCGTTGGTCATGCTTTCCATACCGCCGGCCACGACCACATCGGCCGAGCCCGCCTTGATCAAGTCGGCGCCCAACATCACCGCCTTCATACCCGAACCGCAGACCTTATTGATGGTCGTCGCGCCCGCGGATGCAGGAATGCCTGCGCCCAAGCTGGCCTGCCGCGCTGGCGCTTGGCCGAGGCCCGCCGGCAGCACGCAGCCCATGATGACTTCCGAGACGGTGTCGGCAGCGATGCCGCTTTGATCGAGCGCGCCCTTGATGGCGGCAGCGCCCAGCGTAGTGGCCGGGACGCCGGTGAACTGGCCGAGCAATGCGCCGAGCGCGGTGCGCTTCGCGCCGAGGATGACGATGTCAGACATGCTGGAGTCCCGTGGAGTAAAGGCGGGATTATCCGCCTCCTAGCGGGTGGGCGACAAATTCGCGCACATTTTGCTCTGACTTCAATCGAGGGAAGCTCGCCTTTAAGCGCGTTAAAGAAGCCTCTGGCCGAGCGCCTTCATCACCGCATGGGTGCGGTCGCGGCAGTCCAGCTTCACCAGCAGATCCGAGATGTAGTTCTTGATCGTGCCTTCGGACAGATGCAACACGCGGCCGATCTCCTTATTCGAATAGCCGCCGGCCACCAGCTTCAGAATGCTGGCCTCGCGTTCGGTGAGATGCGTGCCGCCGCGCGCCTGCTCATGCGGCAGTGCGGCGCGCACCGCGCCCAACGACACCGGCTGCAGCAGGGTTTCGCCGCGCGCGACGCGGTCAATGGCGTCTTTGAGGTCCTCGGGGGCGGCGTCCTTCAGCAGGAAGCCCTGCGCGCCCGCTTCAATGGCGGCCAGCATGAGGGCGCTGTCGTCGAAGGTGGTCAGCAAAATCACCGGGGTGGCGTCGCCGGTTTCGCGTAAGCGTTGCACTAAGCCAATGCCACCGATGCCGGGCATGCGAATGTCGCTGACGATCACGTCCACGGGTCGTTTCGCGAGGGCGCCGAGCAGCTGTTCGGCGTCGGAACTTTCAAGAGCGATGTCGAAGTCGAGGTCGATCAAGAGGGCGGATAGCCCCTTGAGCACCAAGGCTTGATCGTCTGCCAGCGCGATGCGAATGCGGTGGCTCATGCGGTTACGCTCATGGGCAGTTCGGCGCGAAAGATCAGGCCGCGCGGCGTGCGCTGCTCAATGTGCAGCTCGCCGCCGAAGCCAGCGAGTCGCTCGCGCATGCCGGTGATGCCGTGGCCTTCGATAAGGGGCAGACGGCCACGACCGTCGTCTTCCACAATCAAGTGGAGCCGGTTTAGATGCGTTTCGACGCGCAGCGCCACGCGCGAGGCTTGCCCGTGACGTAGCGCATTGGTGAGTCCTTCTTGAGCGAAGCGCAGCAGGGCTTCGGCCTGCGCAACTGATGCCACGCGCGCGCGGTCGCGGCCCTCTAAGACAATGCTGACGCCGGGCAGGGGGCGCGCGAGCGCTTGAAGCGCGTCGCCCAACTCGATGCCATCGTGTTGCCGCAGTTCGCTGACCACGGCGCGAATGTCGGCGAGCAGCTCGTCCGCCAGCTGCAGCGACAGCGCCAGTCCTTCGTTCCCGGCAAAGGTCGGATTGCGATGCAGGGCGCGCAAATGCAGCTTCAACGCGGTGAGCTTATGGCCGGCTACGTCGTGCAGTTCGCGGGACAAATGCAGGCGCTCGTCGCTCCGCGTGCTCTCTTCCAGCAAGCGCTGGGTGGCCTGCAGTTCGGCATTCAAATCGATGAGTGCGTCACCGCGACGCTCGCTGCGCTCGGCGTAAAGCGCCGTCATGGCAGCGAAGGCCTGAAAGCCCATCAGCGGCACCAGGGACAGCAGGACGTCTTGAACCGGTGCGCCGCGAGCAACGAAGTCGGCGACAGCAACCATGTTCAGACCGATCAAGATCAGCAGGGCCGGGCGAATGGACATCATGGTGAATAGTTGCGCTGCCACCACGATCAGCAGCACGATGATTTCGCCCTCTTTTAGAAGGACATTTGCCAACAGCACCAATAGGCCTTGAACCACCACAGCGGCAATCGCTACGCGGCGGTCGCGGCAGGTGCCAAGCTGCTGGCTGGCCAGCATCACAAACAGCAAAATCATGCCGAGCAGGGCGGCAAGTCCGCCCCATTGCCGCGGCGC
>JBBQIA010000369.1:0-2316 GCA_038324485.1 Lysobacterales bacterium | reverse complement strand
GTACTTCGAAGCCATGTTCTTGGAGCCGGTGATGGGCGAAGGCGATCCCGGTCGCGCGCTGCCGCCGGATTTCTATGCCGAAGCCCGTCGTCTGACCAGGGAGCACGGCACCCTGCTGCTGATCGACAGCATTCAGGCCGGCCTGCGCGCCCATGGCGTGCTGTCCATCGTCGACTACCCGGGCTTTGAGGGCTTGGAAGCGCCGGACATGGAGACCTATTCCAAGGCCTTGAATGCCGCGCAGTACCCGATGTCGATCCTCGCATTGAACGAGCGCGCGGCCTCGCTGTATCGCCGCGGCACCTACGGCAACACCATGACCGCCAATCCGCGCGCGATGGACGTGGCCTCGGCCACGCTCGCGCAGTTCACGCCGGAATTACGCGCGAACATCGCCGCCCGAGGCCATGAGTTCATCGCCAAGCTGGAAGCCCTGAAAAACGAGCTGCCCGCGGGCTACATCACCGGCGTGCAGGGCACCGGCCTGTTGTTCTCGTGCGAGATCGCCACGCACTACAAGTGCCACGGCACGAACAGCACGGAAGAATTCATTCGCGAGAAGGGCATTAACGTCATCCACGGCGGCATCAACTCGCTGCGCTTCACGCCGGTCTTTGCGCTCAACACCGAAGAAGTGGATTTAGTGATTGATGCGGTACACCAAGCCCTGCTGCACGGGCCTCGTATGGAAGAGGCAGCAGCGGCCTAAACGCCCACTTGTCGCCGCCACGGACTCAGAGAAAAAAGCCCCGCCTTGCGGGGCGTTTTTCTTTCGAAACGCATCGGTTCATGATGCCAATTACCCTCTCACAGGATGCCGCGTGAACCACGTGCTTCGCCAAGGATTGTTCGCTGCGCTCATGCTCTGCGGCATTTTCATTGCCCCGGTAGGACATGGCGCTTCGCCGGTGGCCAGCGCAGAGGCCTTCGATGCGGCCTTTACGCAGGCGCTCCGCGAAGGCATGGGCATCACGCCGGCTGAAGGACGAGCAGCCGTGGCATTGCTGCAGACCACGTTGCCTGAGGGCGATGAACTGCGGCAGCGCCGCTTTCTAGCCATGTCTTGCTCAGCGCCGCTCCGCGATCGACAAGCCGGGCTCGCCGAAGCCGAAGCGCGGCTGGCGGCAGAAAGCGCGCGCAAATCGCCCGACCCCACCAGTTTGGCGCTTCTACACAGTTGCGCGACGGTCTTTCTTCCCACGACAAGCGCCATTCGACGAATGATCTCGGCGAACGATGCCGCCGTGCGCGAAGCTGCGGCCTCCGGGAATCCCCTCCTGCAGGGGCAAATGCTAGCGCTGCGTTCGAGCACCTTCTCTCTGAGTGGCCAATTCGCGCGCTCCCTGATCGACGCCCTCGAGGCCCAAAAACGATTTGAAGCCTCCGGCGACACCCTCCCCATCGCTGTCAATCACCAAAACGTCGGCATCGCATTTCGGCGCATGGGGGAACTTCAGCGCGCCGAGGAATACCTGCAGCGCAGTCTGCAGGAGCCCGACATTCAGTCGCGCTGGTCGTATCAGCTCGTCGGCCTGCTGCAACTGGGCTACCTCTACGACGAAAGCGCGCGCTACGCAGACGCGCGCCGCGTGCTTGAGCAAGCGATCACGCTGTGCGTCCAAAACGATAGCCTCAGCGACTGCGGCTATACGCGCTTAGCGCTCGCGGGTGTCGAAGCCAATGACGGCGCCGCCGAACGTGCCATGGCCCTGCTGACACAGGCCGAGGCCGATTTTGAGCTGGCCGGGGATCCCGGCGACCCGACTATGGTCGCCATGATTCGCGGTAAAGCGAAGGCGCGGCAGGGGCAAATGCGTCAAGCACTCGAGCTCCTTAATAGCGCCGTTGCGACCTAGACTGCGGAAGAGAACACTCGTTACCTTGCTCTGGCGCTGCCCGAGCGCGCACTCGTGCTGGAGGCCTCCGGCCGCCATGAGGATGCCGTCGCCGACCTTCGGCGTTTTATCGAGGCCCACGCCCGCGACGATCGACAGCGCGCCGAGCAGCGCACCGACTTCATGCGCGAACAGTTCGACGCGTCGCAGCGCGAGATAGAAAACGCCGAGCTCAAAGCACGCGAAGCGCTGCGTATCCAGGAAATTGAAGGCCTGAACGCGGCGAAGCGCTGGCAGTGGACCGCCCTAGGCCTGGGCGCGGTGCTGCTCTTGGTGATGCTGGCCTTGATCCTTCGGCAACTGGTGAAGTCACGCCGACTGCGCCTGCTGGCCATGACCGACCCGCTCACCGGCTTGGCCAATCGCCGACACACCGACTACCGCGGCACGCTGGACTTCAAAGCCGCGCGAAAAAGCGGTC
>JBBQIA010000368.1:0-2317 GCA_038324485.1 Lysobacterales bacterium | reverse complement strand
TTACGCAAGGCCATGCGCTCGTCGTCGCGCATCAGCAGCACGCCGTCGCGCTCGACCACCGGACGTTCGGCCGCGAAATACAGCGAGGGCAAAGCGATCTGCTCGCGCTCGATGTAGCGCCACACGTCCAACTCGGTCCAGTTCGACAGCGGGAACGCGCGGACGCTTTCGCCGGGCTGCAGGCGGCCGTTGTACTGCGACCACAGCTCAGGGCGCTGGGCCTTTGGCTCCCAACGCAGCGCCGCGTTTCGGAAGCTAAAGATGCGCTCCTTCGCCCGCGATTTTTCTTCGTCGCGCCGCGCGCCGCCGATGGCGCAGTCGTAGCCGCCCGCAGCCAAAGCCTGCTTTAAGCCTTGCGTGCGCATCACGTCGGTGTGCACCGACACGCCGTGCACGAAGGGGTCAATGCCCTGCGCCACGCCCTCGCGGTTAATGTGCACGCGCAGGGTTACGCCGTGCCGCTCCGGCACCGCGTCACGGAAGCGATAGGTGTCGGCAAATTCAAAGGTGCTGTCGATGTGCAGCAGCGGAATGCTGGGCTTGGCCGGCGCAAACGCCTTCAGCATCAGGTGCAGCAGGGTGGTGCTGTCCTTGCCGATGGAATAAAGCAGCACGGGCTTGCGGAACTGCGCCGCCACTTCGCGGATCACATGGATGGCCTCGGCCTCAAGTCGATCGAGATGACTCAGCGACACGTGAGGCTCCTGCCGCCACCGGCGCGCTTACGCATGACGGCCGTACACGTCGTCCAAGCGCACGATGTCGTCCTCACCGAGGTAATCGCCCGACTGCACTTCAATGAGGGCCAAGGGCTCGGGGCCGGGATTGCGCAGGCGATGCACGCTGCCCTTCGGAATGAAGGTGCTCTCGTTGCGCTGAAGCAGGAACACGCGCTCGTCGCAGGTCACTTCGGCCACACCGTCCACGACGATCCAGTGCTCGGCGCGATGCGCGTGCTTTTGCAGACTCAAAGACGCGCCGGACTTCACCACAATGCGCTTCACTTGGAAGTGCTCGCCGCGATCGACGCTGTCGTAGTGGCCCCATGGCCGATAGACCTGCCGGTGGTTCACGTGTTCACTGCGACCCGCGGCCTTCAGGGCCTCGACCACCTGCTTCACTTCCTGCACGCGGTCGCGGTGAGCCACGAGGGTGGCGTCGGGCGTATCGACGATCACCAAGTCGTGCACGCCAACGGTGGCAATCAAGTGGTCGCCCACGGCGTGAATCAGGCAGTCGCGGGTATCTCGCGCCACAACATCGCCGGTGGTGACGTTGCCCTGCTCGTCGCGCGGGCCAATGGCCCACAGCGCGCTCCACGAGCCGATGTCGTTCCAGTCGCAGTCCACCGGCACCACGGCCGCGCGACGGGTTTTTTCCATCACCGCGTAGTCGATGGAATCCGACGGCGAGGTGGCGAAGGCCTCGGCATCCACGCGAATGAAATCAAGGTCGGCTTTGGCTCGCGCCAGCGCCTCACGGGCCGCCGCTAGCATCAGGGGCGCGTGCTCGGCCAATTCTTCTAAATAGCGATCAGCGCGAAACAGAAAAATGCCGGCGTTCCACACGTAGCGGCCGTTGGAGAGATAGGCCGCCGCCGTCGCCGCGTCCGGCTTCTCAACAAAGCGCTCCACCGCAAACACGCCTTCGCTCAAGCTGGCGCCGCAGCGGATGTAGCCGTAACCGGTGTTGGCGTCGGTTGGCGCAATGCCGAAGGTCACCAGTGCGCCAGCCTCGGCTTCCGCCCGTGCGGTCTGCACGGCGGCCACCCAGCGATCAGGCGCGCCAATGCGATGGTCGGCGGGCAGAACGAGCAACAGAGCCTGCGGGTCGCGCTCAGCCACCTGCAGGGCCGCCAGCGCGATGGCCGGGGCGGTGTTGCGGGCTAGTGGTTCCAGCACGATGGCGCGTGGCGCAACGCCAATGGCCTGCAGCTGCTCGCCGGCCAAAAATCGATGGTCGTCACTGGCCACCACCAGCGGCGCGGTCGCGCCGGGCACGGCCGCAGCGCGCTTCACCGTCTGCTGGAACAGGGTCTCGGCGCCCGCCAAGGCCAAAAACTGCTTCGGAAGGTTCTGCCGCGAGAGCGGCCACAGGCGCGTGCCGCTGCCGCCGCTAAGGATGACCGGGACGATCATGCGTGGCCCAAGAGTGTCAGGCCGCCAAGAATACCGCGTCACCGAGCGCGACGAAGCCGCCGAATCGGGCCCACGAAGCTCTCCCGCCGGTCTTGAGGCCTTGAACACGGGGTTTCCGGCTAAAATCACGAGGCATCCTTCCCACCGGCCGTCGCCCTGCCTCGGCCCGACATGAGTAC
>JBBQIA010000367.1:0-2325 GCA_038324485.1 Lysobacterales bacterium | reverse complement strand
CGTAGTTGAAGCCGGTTTCCAGCTGCACGACGCCGCCGTCCTGCATCGCCGCCACGTCGCCCACCGGCTCGTCCGAGCCGTCGTGGTGCAGGCGCGGCGCGTCGCCGGCTTCCTGCAGGTTCATGCCGAAGTCGACGAGGTTCATCACCATCTGCACGTGACCCTGCGGCTGCATGGCGCCGCCCATCAGGCCGAAGCTCACCCAAGGCTGGCCGTCCTTGGTGATGAAGGCCGGGATGATGGTGTGGAAGGGCCGCTTGCCGGGCGCGTACTCGTTCGGGTGGCCGGCTTTGAGCGAGAACTGCTCGCCGCGATTTTGGAAGATGAAGCCCAAGCCCGGCGGCGTCATGCCGCTGCCCATGCCGCGGTAGTTGCTTTGAATCAGCGACACCATCATGCCGCTGGCGTCGGCGGTGGTCAGGTAGATCGTGTCGCCTTCGTCCAGCGAGGGCGGCGTGCCCGGCGCCACCACGGTCTGCGCACGCTCGGGGTTGATGCGCGCGCGCTGCTCATCGGCATAGGCCTCCGACAACAGGCCCGCCACCGGGGCTTCAGCGAAGGCCGGGTCGGCGTAAAAACGCGCGCGGTCGGCAAAGGCCAGCTTCTTCGCTTCGGTTAGCAGATGCAGATGCTCGGCGCTGCCGAAGGCGATCTTCGAGAAGTCGAAACCTTCCAGCACGTTCAACATTTGCAGTGCGGCAATGCCTTGGCCGTTCGGCGGCAGTTCCCACACGTCGACGCCGCGGTAGTTGACGCTCACCGGGTCGACCCACTCGCCCTTGTGCGCGGCGAAATCAGCGGCGGAAAGAAAGCCGCCCTGTTCTTTGAAGTAGGCCTCGACGATTTTCGGAATCTCGCCTTCGTAAAATCCGGCGCGGCCTTCTTGGGCCATGCGCTCGTAGGTGCGGGCCAAATTTTCGTTGGTCCACATCTCGCCCGTTCGCGGCGCGCGGCCGTCGAGGGTGAACTGCTCGGTGAAGCCGGGGAACTGGCTTAGGCGCGGCACCGATCGATCCCAGTAGTAAGCGATGGTCTCGTGCACTGGATGCCCGTTGCGGGCGTAGTCGATGCTGGGCTTCAGCACCTCGGCCATCGACAGCGCGCCGAAGCGCTCGTGCAGGGCGAACCAGCCGTCGACGGCACCGGGCACGGTCACCGGCAGCGCGCCGTGCGAGGGCACCAGCGCCATGTTGTTGTCGTCGAAGTAGGCGCGCGTCAGGCCCTTCGGCGAACGGCCCGAGCCGTTGTAGCCGTGCAGCTTGCCGGTCTTCGGGTCCCACACGATGGCGAACAGATCGCCACCGATGCCGCAGCCGGTGGGCTCCATCAATCCAAGCGCCGCGTTGGCGGCAATGGCGGCGTCCATCGCGGTGCCGCCGCGCTTCATCACGTCGAGCGCGATCTGCGTGGCCAGCGGGTGCGAAGTCGCGGCCATAGCGCGCGGCGCAAAGACTTCAGAGCGCGTGGCGAAGGTCTCGCCGGTGATGCGGTCGACGGCCTGCGCCTCGGTGGCGGCCAAGCCGACTGCAAAGCAGAGAGCGGTCGCTAAGGCCAAAGCGCGCGGCGGAGCATGGAGGGTCATGGGTGTCCTTCAAGGGCGTCGACAAGAACCCCAAGGGTAGGCGAAGCCCGACAGGCCTGCGACGATGGCGCATGAAGACTGCCCTCCCCCGTACTGGCGTCCTCGCGCTCATTGGCCACACGCCGCTGCTGCGCCTTGGATTTGCCAGCGAAGAGACCGGCTGCGAGATCCTCGCTAAAGCCGAATTTATGAACCCCGGTGGCTCGATCAAAGACCGCACCGCGGCGTTTTTGCTGCAGGACGCCATCGCCCGTGGCGCGGTGTCGCGCGGCGGTCGCGTGGTGGAAGGCACCGGTGGCAACACAGGCATCGGCCTCGCCATGGTGGGCGCAGCGCTGGGCGTGGCCACCACCATCTTCATGGCCGAAACCCAGACGCCGGAAAAGCAGCGCTCGCTGCGCATGCTCGGCGTCGACCTGCGGCTGACGCCGGCCGTGCCCTTCGCTAATCCGCTGAACTACGTGCGTCAGGCCGAGGCCTTCGCCGCCAGCGAAAACGCCGCTGGCCGCGACGTGCATTACCTCAATCAATGGGACAACCCAGCCAATCGCGAGGGCCATCGCGACGTCACCGCGCCGGAACTGTGGGCGCAGGTGGACGGTCGGCTGGATGGCTTCGTCATGGCCGTGGGCACCGGCGGCACGCTGGCGGGGTTTTCCGAATTCTTGAAAGCGACTGCGCCGCAGTGCGTGGTGGCCGCTGCCGACCCGCCGGGCGCCAGCGTGTATCACTGGGTGAACGAC
>JBBQIA010000366.1:0-2328 GCA_038324485.1 Lysobacterales bacterium | reverse complement strand
ACGGCCTCTTCCACCAGGTCGGTCAGTTGGTCCACCACAAAGCTGCCCTGCCACGGGTTCTCGTTGAAGTTCAGGCCCAGCTCTTTGTTGATGATCATCTGGATGGCCACGGCGCGGCGCACGCTGTCTTCGGTGGGGGTGGTGATGGCTTCATCGAAGGCGTTGGTGTGTAGGCTGTTGCAGTTGTCGAACAGCGCGTACATGGCCTGCAGCGTGGTGCGGATGTCGTTGAACTGGATCTCTTGCGCGTGCAGGCTGCGGCCGCTGGTTTGGATGTGGTACTTCATCATCTGGCTGCGCTCGTTGGCGCCGTAGCGCTCGCGCATGGCGCGCGCCCAAATGCGGCGGGCCACGCGGCCGATTACCGTGTACTCCGGGTCCATGCCGTTGCTGAAGAAGAAGCTCAAGTTCGGCGCGAAGTCGTCAATCTTCATGCCGCGCGCAAGGTAGTACTCGACGATGGTGAAGCCGTTGCTCAGCGTAAACGCCAGCTGCGAGATCGGGTTCGCGCCGGCCTCGGCGATGTGGTAGCCCGAGATGCTCACCGAGTAGAAGTTGCGCACCTTTTCATCGACGAAGTACTGCTGGATGTCGCCCATCATGCGCAGCGCAAATTCGGTGCTGAAGATGCAGGTGTTCTGCGCCTGATCTTCTTTCAAGATGTCGGCCTGCACGGTGCCGCGCACCGACTTCAGGGTCTCGGCCTTGATGCGAGCGTAGGTCGGGGCGTCCAGCACTTGGTCACCGGTCACGCCCAGCAGGCCAAGGCCTAGGCCGTCGTTGGTTTCCGGCAGCTCGCCGGCATAGGTGGGCCGCGTGCGGTTGGCATACAGCGCCGCAATCTTCTTTTCAGCGGCGGCCCACAGAGCGGCGTCGGCCTTCAGGTGCTTTTCCACCTGCTGGTCGATGGCGGTGTTCATGAACATCGCCAAGATCATCGGCGCGGGGCCGTTGATGGTCATGGAAACGCTGGTGGTCGGCGCGCACAGGTCAAAGCCGGAGTACAGCTTCTTCATGTCATCCAGCGTGGCGATGGACACGCCGCTGTTGCCGATCTTGCCAAAGATGTCGGGGCGCTCGGCGGGGTCTTCGCCGTACAGCGTCACGCTATCGAAGGCGGTGGAAAGTCGCGCGGCCGGCTGGCCGACGCTCAAGTAATGGAAGCGGCGGTTGGTGCGCTCGGGCGTGCCTTCGCCAGCAAACATGCGGATGGGGTCTTCGCCGCTGCGGCGGTAGGGGTACACGCCGCCGGTGTAGGGGTAGTGGCCCGGCAGGTTTTCCTTCGAGAGGAAGACCAGCAGCTCGCCCCAGCTGCGCCACTGCGGCGCGGCGATCTTCGGGATCTTTTGGTGGCTCAAGGAATCGCGGTAGTTCTCGACGCGAATCACCTTGTCGCGCACGGTGTATTCGGTCACCTCGTCGGTCACTGACTTCAAACGCGCAGGCCACGCACGCAGCAGTGCGAGGCTTTCGGTCGACAGCGAGTTCAGCGCGTCGTTGTAGCGCTGGCGCAGCGTCAGCAGGGACCGATCAACGCCGGCAGCAGAAGTCGCACCGCCCGCATCGCCACCGGCGCTTACGTGCTCGCTGCCAAACAAATCCAGCGCCTTCGGCAGCGCCGCGTCGTCCAATTCTTTCAAGGCCTGCCAGCAGGCTTGCGCCCGCTCGGCGGCTTCGCGCTGACGTTCGACGTCGGTGTTGATGCGACGGCCTTGCTCGGCAATCTCCGCCAAGTAGCGAATGCGCGCGCCGGGAATCAGCACGGTGGCACGCGGCTCTTTCAGTGCGGTGTCCACCACCGGCGCGAAATCACAGGCGCCGCTGGCGATGCCCTCGCCCAGCTTGGTCTTCAGCCGCTGGCAGAGGTTGGCAAACATCCAGCTAACGCCGGGGTCGTTGAACTGGCTGGCGATGGTCGGATACACCGGCACGTCGTCGTCAGGCATCTGGAAGGCCACGCGGTTGCGCTTCCACTGCTTGCGCACGTCGCGCAGCGCGTCTTCGGCGCCGCGGCGGTCGAACTTGTTCAAGATCACTAGCTCGGCGTAGTCGAGCATGTCGATCTTTTCCAGCTGGCTGGCCGCGCCGTAGTCGCTGGTCATCACGTACACGGGGAAGTCGACCAAGTCGACGATTTCCGAATCGCTCTGGCCGATGCCGGCGGTTTCCACCAGCACCAGATCAAACGCCAGCCCGCGCAGAAAGCCGATGCAGTCCTTCAGCACCACATTGGTGGCGACGTGCTGGCGACGCGTCGCCATCGAGCGCATAAAGACGCGCGGCGAACGCAGCGAGTTCATGCGAATGCGGTCGCCCAGCAGCGCACCG
>JBBQIA010000365.1:0-2334 GCA_038324485.1 Lysobacterales bacterium | reverse complement strand
GTTGTTGAAAGGCATGACGGTGGCGGGTGGCGAGGGCTAGGGCGCGCCGTCCTTGACACGGGGGGCCGCATTCACGACAGTGAGGATCATCTTCACATCAATCAGGAAAACCCCATGTCCGACGCCTTTTCGCCGCCGCCCGCCCCCGAAGGCGAAGTTACTGCTGAGCAGCGTCAGTGGGGTTTGTTCACCCATTTGTCTGCCCTCGCGGGATTCATCATCCCCTTGGGAAACATCCTCGGCCCGCTGATCGTTTGGCAGGTGAAAAAGGCCGAAATGCCCTTCATCGATGACCAAGGTAAGGAAGCGCTGAACTTCAACATCACGATGGCGATTGCCGGAATTATTTCCGCCTTGCTCACGATGGTGTTGATCGGTTTCCTGCTGCTGCCGATCATCGGCATTGCGTGGATCGTTCTCACCGTCATTGCGGCCATCAAGGCCAACGAAGGCGTCGCCTACCGCTACCCCTTCGCGCTCCGCCTGATCAAGTAATCAGCGCGATCGCTGCACGGCCATGACGGCCAGGTCTGAAAGGGCCTGGCCGTTTTGCTTTGCGGCTTCGGTGGGGCCCAATAGGTCCGCGAGCGCCGTATCAAGGTCGGCGGTCACGGCCGCGAGACGGTCGCGAGCGCCGTCGGCGCCGAGTAAGCCCACGTAGGTGCTCTTGCCCTGCGCTTCGTCTTTGCCGGCGGTTTTGCCCAGCGTCTGCGAGTCGGCTTCGGCATCCAGTAAATCGTCTTTGATCTGAAATGCGAGACCCAGCAGGGCGCCGACGCGTCGCAGTGCGCCCAGCTTCGCGGCATCGGCGCCGCGCAGCAGGCCGGCCATCACCAGCGCCACTTCAATGAGCGCGCCGGTTTTCAGCCGATGCATGCGGGCCAATTCATCGACTGACTGCGTGCGGCCGGTCATCGCCATGTCTATGGCTTGGCCGCCGCACATGCCGCGCGATCCGGCCGCCTGCGCAAGCGCGGCAAGGCTGGCCAGCACCGCCGCAGGTGCGGCCGGTGCCGAGGCCAAGATGTGGAAGGCTTCGGCCTGCAGGGCGTCGCCGACAAGAATCGCCGTGGCCTCGTCGTAGGCGATGTGCACGGTGGGCCGGCCGCGACGCAGGGCGTCGTCGTCCATGGCCGGCAGGTCGTCGTGCACCAGCGAATAGGCATGAATCATCTCGACGGCAGCCGCTGCGTGATCGAGCGCGTCGTTATCGTCGAGCGGCGGTGCACCGAGTGCGGCGGCCGCGGCGTAAACCAAGAGTGGGCGCAGACGCTTGCCGTCGCCCAAGACCGTGTAGCGCATGGCGTCGTGCAGGCGCTCGGGCGCGACGCTCGGGTCGGGTAGGTGTTTTGCCAGCACCGCGTCGACGCGCAGACGCCACGCCGTAAGCGTGGCTTTACTCTGCATCCGCGCGGAATTCCCGACCGCTGCTCGGGTCGGCCGGGTCGGCGAGCAGTCGAATGCGCAGTTCAGCCTGTTCCAGCGCGCCTTGGCATTGGCGATACAGGGCTACGCCGCGTTCGTAGGCGCCAAGCGAGTCTTCCAGAGTCAGCTCGCCATTTTCTAGACGCTGTACAAGGGCCTCGAGTTCGTCGAGGGCGCGTTCGAAGTCTTGGGGCGGCGTCGCGGTCATGCGCCGAAGTTTACCCGTGCGCCGGGGCAGGCTGCCAAATCAAACGAGCGCCGTGTTGATGCAGCCACTCGGCAAATGACGCCGAGTAGGCCAGATCAGCCAGTGCCGCTAGCTCGTCTTGGGGGTCCACCCACAGCGGCAGGGCGTCGCGCTCCCATGGCGGCACGCCGAGCGTGGCGAACGTCTGCTGCAGGCTGCGTGCCGGGCGTTCCGCGTTGGGGCGAAAACGGCGTGGTGCGGCATGGCGTGGAACGAGGCGCAGCGGGTGTGGAAGGGCTTCGGCGCCGAGCAGATGCATCGTGCTGGCGTCCGGCAGCGTCACCGGGCGGCGGCCGTCCCAGACGAGGGGCGCGCTGTTTGCTGCGATGACGGGTGTCGAAGCGAGGTCAGTCGTGGGGCCTGCGTTTCTCGGCGTCAGCCACAGCCTGCCGCCCCATTGGCGCAGCCAGAGCGCGCCCACGGGATGCCGCAGGGCGCGTGCGCGGGGCATGGCCGCCCAATCCATCATTACGCGATGTACGGGGTCCGTGCCGAGGCTCCCGCCGAGGCGGCTCACCCATTGCCGCAGCGTCCGCGAGGCCCGCGCCGGCGGCAGGGCGCGAAGCGCATCGGCATCCACGGTGTGCGGGTCGAGACCTTGAAGCGCGGCCAGATCGGCCTCGGCCTGCGTGCGCAGCAGGGCATCGGCTTCGGCCAGCAGT
>JBBQIA010000364.1:0-2334 GCA_038324485.1 Lysobacterales bacterium | reverse complement strand
TCGGGACCTAACGCATGCTCCGAGGCCGTTTCCCCGCTTTGGGCCCCGCCATGCCGGTTTCCAGTAACGAACTCGCCGATCTGTTCCCTCTGGATGCGCTGCGTCCGGAATCGCGGCGCTATTTGGCCCGAGAGGCGTTGGAATCAACGGTCGGCAAAGGCGAGGTGATTTTTCGCGCGGGTGATCTGGACGATGACACGGTGTACGTCACTCAAGGCGTGGTGCGCTGCGACTATGCAGACGGTCGCCAGGTGCTCCATCAGGCCGACTCGCCGGTGCATGGGCGCTACCCCTTGAACGACGCCGTGCCACGTCGATTCAGCGCCACCGTGCACAGTCGCGAAGCGAGAGTGCTGCGCTTCAATCGCCGGCAGGTCGAGAAATTGATTGCCTGGGACCAGATTAGCCGTCAGCCCGCGTTTCGCTTCTTCGATGAAGGGGCCAATGGCAACGAATGGGCGTATCGCTTGCTACAGGCTCCGGCGTTTCGGCGCCTGCCCACCGGCAATCTCGAGAAGTTGTTCCAAGCCTTGGTCGAACAGTCGGTGGCGCCCGGTGAAGTCATCGTGCAAGAGGGTGACGCGCCCGGCGACTTCTACGTCATTCGGACCGGTACGGCCTCGGTGTCCAAGACCCTCGATGGGTCGCAAAAAGTGGTGGCCTACCTCACTGAGGGCGATGCCTTTGGCGAAGACGGGCTCTTGGCCCACCAGCCGCGCAACGCCACCGTGCGGATGCTGCAGGGAGGTAGTCTGCTTCGCCTCTCGCAAACGGATTTTGAGGCGCTGCTGAAACCCCCCGTCATCAAGTGGCTGCTTCCCGCAGAAGCTGCGAAGAAAGCGCAGGAAGGCGCCATCGTGCTGGACGTTCGGATGCCCGAAGAGGTGGCGCAGCGCTCGATTGAGGGGGCGCTCAACGTGCCGCTTTCGCGCCTGCGCGAAGACGTTCCAGCACTTGTGCCGCCCGGACGCTCGGTAATCGTTTACTGCAACACCGGCGAGCGCTCGGCTGCGGCGGCGTTTATTTTGTCGCGCTTGGAATACGAGGTCAGCGCCATCCATGGCGGACTGGCCGCGATGCTGCGCATGCAGGCGCAGCATCTGGCCCAGCAACAGGCGCAAGAGCAGGCACAGCAGTAGCCGCGCCCGCATCGCAGGGCAGAAGCCGCAGCCGCAGCCGCGGTGGCCTCTGCGATCGTTATTTCGACCGAACCCGTCCGGCGCTGATCACCACGTCGGCCGCGCGGCGGGCAAACAGGCCGCAGCTCACGACGCCGGGGATCTGGTTGATCTCGCGTTCTAGGCCGACCGGATCGACGATGGCCATGTTGTGCACGTCAAGAATCCAGCAGCCGTTGTCGGTGGTCACCCCTTCGCGCCAGACCGGCTGGCCGCCGAGCGCGACGAGCTTTCGACCCACCAAAGACCGCGCCATCGGCAACACCTCGACCGGCAGCGGAAAGCGGCCGAGCACGTCCACTTCTTTGGCGGAGTCGATGATGCAGATGAAGGTCTTGCTCGCTTCGGCGATGATTTTTTCGCGGGTCAGGGCGGCGCCGCCCCCCTTGATGAGCCGTCCATGCGGGTCGCATTCGTCGGCGCCATCGACATACAGCGCGAGCGGGCCGGCCGCGTTGAGGTCCATAACGCGGATGCCGTGCGCCTTCAGTAGCGCGGTGCTTTGCTCGGAGCTGCTGACCGCGGCTTCGATGCGATCGCGCATGGGGGCCAAGCCGTCGATGAAGTGCTTCACCGTCGAGCCGGTGCCTACGCCGACGATCATGCCGTCTTCGACATACTCCAGCGCCTTCAGGGCGGACGCGCGTTTTTGTTCGTCGGGGGTGCTCATGGGCGCTTCTTCTCCATCGTCAGAATGTGTTTCCACTGGGCGGGGCTAACCGGCAACACGGACAAGCGCGTGCCGCGCCGAAGCAGAATGAAATCGTCGAGCGCGTCGGCTTCGCCGCGCAGGGACTCGAGCGAAATCACCTTCTCGAACTTTCGTTCAAAGGCGACATCGACCATCCACCAGCGTGGGTCTTCTTGCGTGCTCTTCGCATCGAAGTAGTCAGAGCCGGCGTCGAACTGCGTGGGGTCGGGATAAGGCGTCGAGCCGACCTTGGCGAGTCCCGCAATGCCGGGGATGGCGGCGTTCGAGTGATAAAAAAACACGCCGTCACCGACGCGCATGGTTCGCCACATGAAGTTCCGCGCCTGATAGTTGCGCACGCCGCTCCAGGGCTCGCTGCCAACGCGGGCGAGGTCGTCGATGGAAAACTCATCGGGCTCGGATTTCATGAGCCAATACTGACGGGCGGGAGTGGGCATGGGCGGG
>JBBQIA010000363.1:0-2356 GCA_038324485.1 Lysobacterales bacterium | reverse complement strand
GGCAGCGGCATCAAGGCCTACCAAGTGCGCAATCAGCAGCACTTCGTCGAGCGCTGGCGCGACACCTTGGCGCGACGCCATCCGGCGCCGTCGCAAGCCCCCCACTACGCCGCGCAGCACCGTGCAAGGGCGCGGGTGCTGGTGATCGACGCCACCACGCCGATGCCAGACCGGGACTCGGGATCGCTGCGCCTGTTCGAGCTGCTGCGGCTGCTGGTCGACGAGGGCTGCGCGGTGACATTCTTCCCCGAAAACGGGCTGGACGACGGCCGCTACACTCAGGCCCTACGAGCCATGGGCGTCGAAGCGTGGACCCAGCCTTGGCTGGGCGCCCTGCCCGACTGGTTGGCTAAGCACGGGGCGCGCTTCCAGCTCATTGTGGTGAGTCGCCACTACATTCTTTCGCCGCTTTTGCCCCTGCTACGTCGTCATGCCCCACAGGCCCGCGTCGTTTTCGATACGGTCGATCTGCATCACCTTCGCGAGCAACGCGAGGCCGACGAGCGCGACGACCCCGCGCTTCGCCGCACCGCCGAGCGCACGCGCAGCGACGAACTGGCACTGATCGCCGCCACCGACCGCACTTGGGTGGTCAGCCCGGTGGAGAAAGCGCTGTTGGCCGAGGCCATGCCGAGCGCCACAGTCGACATCGTCTCGAACATCCACCGCTGCCGCGGCGCGGGGCCCGTCATGGCTCAGCGCCACGGCCTGATTTTTGTGGGCGGCTTTCGTCATCCGCCGAACGTCGATGCTGCGCGCTGGCTGGCCGAGGACATCCTTCCGCGCATCCGCGCCGTGCGCCCGGACATCCACCTCACCTTGGTCGGCAGCGACGCGCCAGACGACATCGTGGCGCTCGGCGAGCAAGACGGCATCCATATGCTCGGTTACGTCCCGGATTTAGAGCCGGTGCTCGACGCGCATCGCTTCTCGGTGGCCCCGCTGCGTTATGGCGCCGGCGTCAAAGGCAAGGTGAATCAAGCACTGGCCCATGGTCTGCCGGTGGTTGCAACGCGCTGCGCGGTCGAGGGCATGGGTCTGGTCGATGGCGTCGATGCCATCGTGGCCGACACCGCCGAAGCCTTCGCCGAACGCCTGCTCGCGGCGTATGAGGACGAGGCCCTTTGGCAGCGCCTCGTGACCGGAGGATTGGACAACACCGAGCGCGAATTCTCGCCGGAACGGGCTCGTATCACCCTGCGCAGCATCTTCGCTGAGCTTCGATAGATCAGGCTTAGCGCTGCGCCGATGCGCCAGACTTAGCCCGCTGCCAGCGCGCTTCCAAAATTACCTGCTGGGCTGCCGAAGGATCCAACTGGCCTGCCACGTCCAAGGCGCGACGCGCCTCACTCAGGGCGCCCCGGCCCAAGGCTTCCTCGGCTAGC
The DNA here is from genome assembly GCA_038324485.1 of Lysobacterales bacterium. Taxonomy (GTDB): domain Bacteria; phylum Pseudomonadota; class Gammaproteobacteria; order Xanthomonadales; family Xanthomonadaceae; genus Silanimonas. The sequence goes on along the minus strand of JBBQIA010000363.1, from coordinate 971 downwards.
CCGCGCCAGCGCGCAGCATCGCGCGCCGCGTCCGAATCGCCGCGCGTGCCCGCTCCCGCGTCGGCGGGAAGGTCCTCGGCACGGGCGCCCAATCGAATGGCCAGCGCCGTCAGCGCCAAGTGCGCGGGGTCGATACTGCGAACGCGGGCCATCAATGCCGCAGCATCTTCGGCACGACCGGAATCCAAGGCCGATTCGGCGTCCGCGAGCAATGCAGTCATGCGACGCGAGCGGCCGGCCAAGGCGATGGCGTTATCGGGCGCACGCGCCAACACGGCAAGGTAGTCGGCCAGCGCCGCTTCCGGCTGCGTCGCTTCGATCGCCATGGCCCGCTGTAAGCGGGTCTCGAGGCTCGGCTCGGCGCGGTCTTTCACCGCGCGCCGGAGGGCCTCCAATCGATCTGCAGGCGCACCAAGCCGCTCAGCCAGAGCAATGCGATCGCTGGCCTCGTCGAACGCATCGCGAAGCAGTGCCTCACGGGCCAGCACCATCGCACGCTCGCGCGCTTCGGCAAGACCCATCGCAACGCGCGGATGGTCGGGGCTTCGTGATTGCGCTGCACGAAACCCCGCCTCTGCGGCGTCGAGGTCGTCGGTTTTCAAGGCCTGTTCGGCACGGGCCACCAGACCCGCCACGGCCTCGTCGGGAAACAGCACGCGGCCCAGCGGGTCGCGAAGCACGGACATGGCCAGAATCGCGCAGGCCAGAACCGCAGCAGCAATTGCCCAAGGCCGTGGCATCAGCCCAGCCGCCGAACGTCGCGCACGCCGGGCACCGCGGCCAGTCGTGACAGCAGCTTCGACAGCTGCTCGAAGTCGCCCACCTTCAGCGTCAGGCTCAGGTCGGCCACGCCGCGGCCCTCGTCAATGCGAGAACTGATGGCGTTGATGTGCACGCCCTCTTGAGCGATCAGGGTAGTGATGTCCTTGAGCAAGGACTTGCGGTCGTGACCGTGAATCAGCACATCGACG
>JBBQIA010000362.1:0-2367 GCA_038324485.1 Lysobacterales bacterium | reverse complement strand
TCGCGCCCCCGCCGGACGCCTTGCCGGTCGCGGCAGCCGTGATGGGGCCAGCCGGTCCGCCGACACGGCCATCTCGAGTGCCGTTCCCCCAACGAAAGAACCTGCCCGCACGCGGAGAGCGGCGGGGAGATTCCTCATCGTCTGAAGACAGCCCTGGTGGTTCGGGAGACAAGCCTCCCGGCGAGGACGCCGGGGGTTAGCTGGGGCCGTGCGGCAAAAACCGTGCGGCCCCGGCGAAACCTCAGCCTTCGTTCCTCGCCCACCCAGCAAACCCCACACGTGGGCGGAGCCATTGCTCTGCCCGTCGCTAGCGAATTGACATCGTTACGAGGTAACGTGAGATGGCTGCACCAAAGATCATTCAGGCCCCGAAATGGGGCAACGACGGTATCTCGCTTCAAAAGTTCCTGCTCGTCTGGCTCACCAGTGCCGTGCTGAATCTGATCATCATCGGCGGAGCCGCCCTGCTGTTCTGGTTCGTCGAAAGCACGACGGCCCGCGAAACTGGCCCGGCTCCCGAAGTCAAAACCAACAACGAAGTCGAGGATGCTCCGGTCGATCGTGACCTGACCAACACGGACATCGGACTCGATAGCACCAAAGAACTGAATTACTTCAACGATCGCATCGAAGAGGTCTCGGTGCCCGGTGCGGTTGACCCGACCGCTGCCGTTGGCATCCTCAACGCGCCTGAGGCTGCTCCTTCGAGCGTGCCTCCGCCTCCTGGTGCAGGTGGTGGGACGGGCGGCGCACCGCTCGATCCCAACCAGTCGGGCATAGGCTCGATGTCTGGCTCCATCGGTGGCATGGGTGGGTTCTACTCAGCGGGCGGCTTCGGTGGCCGTAGCGGTAGCACCCGGAAGAAGATGCTGGCCGAAGGTGGCGGTAGCAGCGCCAGCGAAGCCGCAGTCGGCATGGGCCTGAAGTTCCTGGCGTTGCACCAGTCGGTCGATGGCTCGTGGAGCCTGAACGATTTCGGGCGGAGCTACCGCACGGAGCCGCTGCCCAAGGGCAAGTTGATTCCGTACAACTCGGACTCGAACACGACGCGCAACAACAAGACGGCCGGGACCGCGTTCGGCCTGCTGCCGTTCCTCGCCGCCGGCATCACCAACAAGCCGTCGAAGGACAACATCAACAAGACGGACTACAGTAAGGGCGTCGCCATGGGCATCCGCTGGATGATCCTGCAACAGGTGAAATCGGGCAACGATCGCGGCTATTATGGCGGCGACCAGTACAGCCACGGACTTGCCACCATTGCCATGTGCGAGGCGTACGGCCTGACCAGCGATCCCACCATCAAGGCGTCGGCGCAGATGGCGATCAACTACATCGTGACCGCCCAGCACGAAGGCGGCGGCTGGCGCTATTCCCCGCGCACACCGGGCGATACCTCCGTGGTCGGCTGGATGCTGATGGCCCTCAAGAGCGGCCAAATGGCCGGCTTGACCGTTCCCAAGGCGACCTTGAAGCGCGTCGAGGCGTACCTCGATTCCGCCGAATCCAGCGACAAGGGCGGCTATAGCTATGTTCCGGGCGGCGGTGCGACCCCGGCCATGACGGCTGTCGGTGCCCTCTGTCGGCAGTACCTGGGCGTGAACCCGCGTAACCCCAGCCTGTTGGCCAGCGTCCGCAAGCTGAAGCTGAGTCCCCCCTCGACGCCGAACATCTATTACATGTACTACGCCACACAGGTGTTCCACCACATGGGCGGCGAGACGTGGAACTTCTGGAACCTTGGTCCCAGTGGCAACGGCAAGGACGGCATCCGCGAGGTGCTCGTCGCTCGTCAAGACAGGGGCACGGGCGGCAAGCCGGGGCAGGCAGGTAGCTTCCGCGGCGACGACCACGTTGGCGGACGCCTTGGGGCCACCTCGCTGTCGCTGCTCTCGCTGGAAGTCTACTACCGTCATTTGCCGCTCTATCGGCGTGACGCCGGCGCGATGAAGCCTGACAAATAAGTGTCGTCGGTCGTTCGACCGCGAACACGTCCCGAACGTCGCGAAAAAGACAACACGTGGTCTTTTTCGTGGCGTTCTTGTCGTTTCCGATCGCTTCTTTCTTCTTTGGTGGACGAGTCAATCGTATGCTGACGCTTGCAGACATCGAACAGGCACGGGAGCGGATCGCGGGCCGTCTCACGCGAACGCCCCTGGTCCACAGTGGGCCGTTATCGCGCGAGTTTGGCTGTCGCGTGTCGCTGAAGCTAGAGTGCCTGCAAGAGTCCGGTTCGTTCAAGCCGCGCGGCGCGTTCAACAAACTGCTTACCCTCACCGAAGCCGAACGCGAACGCGGCGTGGTCGCCGTCAGTGGCGGTAACCATGCTCAGGGGGTAGCGTTCGCCTGTGGGCAACTCGGCATCAA
>JBBQIA010000361.1:0-2416 GCA_038324485.1 Lysobacterales bacterium | reverse complement strand
CAGCAGCGCGTCAATGATGTGGCCGCTGGCGCCCCAAGCGCCATCGCGATCAAAGGTGGCGCCCGTATGTTCCAAACACCACGCGTCCATCAGCCCATTGGCCGGACCGGTGTCGAAGCCGCGCACCGGGCCAGAGGTGGGCAGAAGGGTGAGGTTGCCGATACCGCCCAAATTCAATATCGCGCGGTTTTCCGAGGCATCGCCCAGCACCGCCGCATGAAAGGCCGGCATCAGCGGCGCGCCTTCGCCGCCCGCTGCCACGTCGCGGCGGCGGAAATCGGCCACCACGTCGATGCCCGTGCGTTCGGCGATCACGTTTGGGTCGCCGATCTGCAGCGTGAAGCGATGCGGCGGCCTCGGGCGATGACGCAGGGTCTGCCCGTGCGAGCCAATAACGCGAACCTCGCTCGGCGCGATACCGGTTTCCGCGATCAGCGCCAGCGCGGCCGCCGCAAAAGCCTCGCCGATCGCCGTGTCCAGCGACCCGAATGCGTCTAAATCGAGTTGTGCGTCCGTCTGCGAAATCCGCAACACGAGCTCGCGAATGGCCCGCGGATAGGGCGTCGTGCGCGCTGCGACCACCTCAAGACGCGGCCCCAATCGAAGGACAGCCGCATCAATGCCGTCAGCGCTGGTGCCCGAGATCAGGCCGACAAGATAGGGCTGTTGCACAGGGGGTCGGCGCGCGGAGTTCAGCGCGTCGCGACCTGAAAGCCCTCGATGCGCTTGAGCTGCGCCAAGGCCGGCGCCGTGGCGCGGCGGAACTCGGCCATCGCGGGTCCCGAGATCGGTTCTGGCTTCGGCATCGTGACCGTCAGCGGATTGCGATGCACGTTGTTGACTCGGAATTCGTAGTGCAAATGCGGGCCTGTGGCCAAGCCGCTGGCGCCAACAAAGCCGATCGTCGTGCCTTGACGAACGCGCTGGCCCACCCGATACCCGCCCAAGCGCGACATGTGCGCATACAGGGTGGTGATGCCATTGCCGTGATCCAAAACCACCGTGCGGCCGTAGCCGTTTTGCCAGCCGGCAAACTTCACTCGGGCATCGCCCGCCGCGAAGATTGGAGTGCCGGTAGGCGCCGCGTAGTCGACGCCGTTGTGCATACGCATGCGGCCCAACACCGGATGGCGGCGCGCGCCGAAGCCCGAGCTCAAACGCGCGAACTCAATCGGTGTGCGCATAAAACTTTTGCGCAGGGGGCGGCCATCAAGATCGAAATACTCGGCGCGGCCTTCGCGTTCAAAGCGCACTGCCGTATAGGCCTTGCCCTGATTGATGAAGTTCACGGCCACCACGCCGCCGTCGCGCAGGCGCTCGCCTTCGCGCCAAAGTTCTTCATACACAATCTGAAACGCATCGCCTTCGCGAAGGTCCTGCGCAAAATCGATGTCGAACTGCAGCGCCTTCACCATTTCGCTCATGACGCCGATGCCCAGACCAGCCTTTGCGCCATCGGCAAACAGCGAGCTGCGGATGCTGCCGCCGGCAATCACCACGCGACGCTCCATCGGCCGTTCGATCACGTTGCGGGTGATGCCCGTGTCCGTCACCGCCAGCTGCACGCGACGGCTATCGTTTTCGTCAAAGCGCAGGCGCTTCAATTCGCCCTCAGGCGTGATGTCGAAGGCCAGTTCGCTGCCTACACGAAGGCGGGAAGCCATCTGCTTGGCCTCCGGCACTTCAAGAATGCGGTGCATTGTTTGAGTCGAGAGGCCCAAGCCGGCGAACACGCCGCCCAAGGTCTGTCCCGATTCAATGCGCACGGTCTGCCATTCCTCACGAACGGCGGGAGCGCCCGCGGCGGCTGCAAGCGCCGGCAGAGGGATCACGCGAGTCAGTCGCTCCCCATTCACCTGCTCGTCGATCGCGCCATCGAGCGCAGGAATGATCGACAGCACCGTAATCGCCATGCCGGCGGCTAGCGCGTAGATGAGTGCTCGCGGCGCCTTCGGCGCGAGGCGTTGGACGTCTGACAAGGCGCGGCTCCAGCAAAAAGATGGCCTAAGTTACCCACGAAGGAAAACCTTCGTCAAACCATTGAACGCATTGGTTTTTTTGGGCCCGAGCGTTTAACCTCGCGTTAACGAGCCGGGCCCGTCATTTGGGGGTCTTGGCCTACTCATAATTTATAGAAAGCACCCGTCATGATCCCAATCGACAGCCCCTTCGCCCAACTCACGCGGGGGACCGAAGACGTTTTTAAGCGCGAAGAGCTTGAGGCTCGCCTGGCCTCCGGCCGCCCTTTGCGGGTCAAGGCCGGGTTCGACCCCACCGCGCCCGACCTGCACTTGGGCCACACCGTCCTTCTTAACAAAATGCGCCAGTTTCAGGACCTCGGGCATCAGGTCATCTTCCTGATTGGTGACTTCACCGGGATGATTGGTGACCCCACGGGGAAGAGCGTCACGCGTAA
>JBBQIA010000360.1:0-2428 GCA_038324485.1 Lysobacterales bacterium | reverse complement strand
GAAAGCGCGAGGCTTCGTCGATGCTGACGCCCGCCAGCCGCGCCAGACCCTGTGTGCCGCGAGTGGCCGTCGTGAAGCGCCAGGCGTTGCCGTCACGCGCCAGCTCCAAGCGGGCCTCGCCGAGCACTTCGCCATTGCGGCGCACTTCGTAGGTCGCTGAAAAAGGCGCAACTGGGGCTGCGGTGACGGCGATTGGCAGCAGGGCGAGCAGCGTCAGGGCTAGCCGTGACCCGAGGTTGCGCAAGGAAAGGCGATTCACGGCGATCGAACGGCGTGTCACCGGCGATGTCGTTGCAGCGTGCGAAGCGTTCTGAAAAAGGTTCAAGGCATCGTCTCCAAAGTGTTTGATGCACTGAGCTGTAAGGGGCCCGCTGTGGCTGCGCCGCGCCAGTGAACGTGGCCTCCGGCGTAACGCAGCGCGCCGCGCGCCCACTCAGACACCGTGGCCAGCAAGAGCGGATGCTCGCGGCTGAGCACGCGCGCAGCCAAGGACTCCGGCGTGTCGTCAGCGAGCACGGGCACGCGCACCTGCGACAGCACAGGGCCGGCATCCAGTTCAGGGATGACGAGATGCATGCTGGCGCCGTGTTCGGCATCGCCCGCAGCAAGCGCGCGGGCGTGGGTGTCGAGGCCGGGGTGACGCGGCAGCAGCGATGGATGGATGTTGAGCATGCAGTCCGGGAAACGAGCGATGGCGGTGGCGCCGATGATTCGCATGTATCCGGCACAGACGATGAGGTCGGGCTGAACCGCCTCGATGGCGTTGAACAAAGCGGCGTCGAAGGCCTCGCGCGTTTCGGCCGCGTTGGGCTTCATCGCCCAGGCGTGAAGGCCGGCCTCGCGGGCCAGCGCGATGGCGCCGCTGTCTGGCTTATTGGAAAACACCCCCACCACGCGCCCATCGATGCGGCCGTCGGTGCAGGCGCCGTATAGGGCACCGAGATTGCTGCCGCGGCCCGAGGCCAGCACCGCGATGCGCAGGCTCATCCGATGCGAACGCGCTCGTGGACGCTCGTGCCGGTGGAGGGCACCACGCGGCCGATGGGGCGAGGCGGCAGCCCGGCGGCCGTCAGCGGAGCCGTAAGTGCCGCCACCGCGTCTTCCGGCACCACCAGCACAAAGCCGATGCCGCAATTGAAGGTGCGCCACATTTCGGCATCGGCAATGGCGCCTTCGCGCTGCAGCCAGTCAAAGACCGGCGGCAGGGTGAGGGTGTTGGCATCAATGTCTAAACCGAGGCCCTCAGGAACGACGCGAATGATGTTTTCGGTTAGGCCGCCGCCGGTGATGTGCGCCATGCCGTGAATCGGCGAGTCGGCACCCGGAAAGGCCTGCAGCAGGGCAAGGATGGGTTTGACGTAGAGCTGCGTCGGCGCCATCAGCGCATCGATCAGCGAGGCGCCGCCCACCTGCAGGTCGATACCGCCCTTTGCAGCGTCGAAGCCCGCCCGAGCCAGCACTCGTCGAATGAGGGAGTAGCCATTGCTGTGCGGGCCCGATGAGGGCAGGGCCAGCAGCACATCACCTGCGCTGACGCGGCTGCCGTCGCGCAGCTCGCTTTTCTCGACGGCCGCGACGCAGAAGCCGGCCAAGTCGTATTCGCCCGGCGCGTACATGTCGGGCATTTCAGCGGTTTCGCCGCCGATCAGGGCGCAGCCGGAGAGTTCGCAGCCCCGGGCGATGCCGCCAATGACTGCCGCAGCGGTGTCGATGTCGAGCTTGCCGGTCGCGAAATAGTCGAGGAAGAACAGCGGCTCGGCGCCCTGTACCAGCACGTCATTCACGCACATGGCGACCAGGTCGATGCCGATGGTGTCGTGGCGTCCCAGCTGCTGAGCGAGCTTCAACTTCGTGCCCACGCCGTCGGTGCCCGAGACGAGCACCGGCTCGCGGTACTTGCCGGACAGGTCGAACAGGGCGCCGAAGCCGCCGAGGCCGCCCATCACTTCGGGTCGGAAGCTGCGCTTCACCAGCGGCTTGATGCGTTCGACAAGGTCATTGCCGGCGTCGATATCGACTCCCGCGTCGCGGTAGGTCAGAGGCGTCGAGTTGCTCACGGGCAGGCGGCCTTCCGGGCTCAGGGCGAAGTCGGTGAGTTTACCAGCGCGTACGCACCGGCCGGGCTTCCGGCCTGAACGCGGCGCGCGGGGCCTAGGCCTTCGGTTGGACGCCTGCGCGCAGCGTGCGGCACCATGGCGCATCCCTCGGAGCCCCTGATGCTGCTGACTTCTTCCCGAAACGCGACGGCGAGCGTTCTCTTCGCTCTGACCATTGCGACCGCCAGCGCGCTTTCTGCGCAGTCGACCGAGCCCTTTGCGCCCGCTGTTTCGCCGGCCATCGCGCTTGAAGACGCGCCAGCCGCCAGCCGCGATATGGCGTGGTACACGGCTGAGGTGCCGGTGAGTTCGCAAGAGGGCCGTGAGCACGA
>JBBQIA010000359.1:0-2431 GCA_038324485.1 Lysobacterales bacterium | reverse complement strand
GCACAGCGAGAACAGCAGGATCAGCCGCGACTCGCGATACCGGTCTCGGCCGTACAGGCGCCGCGCCATGTGCAGCGCCACCACGCCGGTGGTGGCGACGAGCAGCACGTTGAAATCGATGCCGAGGTAGCGCTGCTTGTCCAGGCCGAGCCAGGCCAGCGCGTCGTATAGCGCGCGCCACAGCAGCACCGCGCCGGCACCCTCGGTCAGCGCGCCGAGCTGCGCGATGTCGAAGCCCTGCGCGCTGCCGCTGGCGAGCTCGAAGAACGATGCCGCGTCTGACTCCAGCTGCAGGGGGTCGCCCAGCGCCTCGGCATATAACGCGGCCAGTCCGGCGACGAACCAGCCGACAGCGAATATGCGCGAGAACATCGTGTGGGCCATGCGATCGTGCGGCCACAGCGCGGCCAGCGGCAGCAGTCCGGCCAGGAAGAAGGCCATGCCGACCACCGGCGCCTGCAGCGAACGATAGGCGGCCGCCTGCATCACGAATGCTGCCAGCAGCAGCAGCATCGTCCACGCCAGCGGGTCCGCGTGAAAGCGTGGCGACGCTGCTGCGGGCGCGGTGGTGGTGTTGTTCATGGCGCCGGCGTGTGCACGCGTCGCTGCCAAGCCTGGAACATCAGCACCGGCCAGAGCACGTCGCGCAACTGGGCCCGGCCTTCGACATGGGCCAGCCAGGCGCGGCGGATCGGCGCCGGGTCGAAGTGCCCTTCGCGGCGCAGTCGTTCCTCGGACAGCAGCTCCTCGGCCCAGGGCCGCAGCCCCGTGCGCAGCCATTCGTCCAGCGGGACGGCGAAGCCGACTTTCGGGCGTTCGAATAACGCGCGCGGTACGTGTCGTTCGAGCACACGGCGCAGCAGCCACTTGCTTTGCCCATCGCGCAGTTTCATTGTCAGCGGCAGCGTCCAGGCCCATTGCACCAGGTGATGGTCCAGCATCGGCACGCGTGTTTCCAGGCTGTTGCGCATCGCGCTGCGGTCCACCTTGGTCAGGATGTCGTCGGGCAGGTAGGTGGTGGCATCGATATACATCGCCGCGTTCAGCATGTCGGCGCGCAGTGTTGCGGCGAGCGGCGCGGGGCGCGATTCGACGCGCATGCCGCGCACAACGCGTTGCGGTGAGCGCCACTGCGAGATCATCTCTCGATAGAACGCGTCTGCGCCCGGCGCAGCGAGCAGCGGTGCCGCGTCGCGCGAGCCCGCCGACCCGGCGGACAGCAGCGCGGCCGCAGCACAGCGCAACGGCAGTGGCCAGGCCGACAGCCGCCGCCAGTGGCGTGCGGCTTTCGCGTAGCGGGTGTAGCCGCAGAACAGTTCGTCACCGCCGTCGCCCGACAGGCTGACCGTGACGCGTGTGCGCGCCAGACGCGCAACCAGGAAGGTGGGTATTGCCGACGAATCGCCGAAGGGTTCGTCGAAAGTCTCGATCAGCGCCGGCAGCACGTCGCGGACGGCTGCGTCGCTCAGGCGCAGCTCGGTGTGCTCGGTGCCGAGGTGCCTGGCCACCGCACGCGCGTGCGCCGATTCGTCGTAGTCGGGCGCGTCGAAACCGATGGTGAAGGTCTTCACCGGCTGGCGCGCCGTGCGTTGCATTAACGCGACTACGGTCGACGAGTCGATGCCGCCGGACAAGAACGCACCGATCGGCACGTCGGCGATCATCTGCGCGCGCACGGCCGCACCGAGGCGGGTCTCGAGCGCTTTTATCGCGTCGTCGTCGCTGCCTTGGAACGGCCTGCTCAGCCCGGCGGTTGCGTGCTGTTCGAGCGACCAGTACGGTACCGGCGCCGGCAGTATGCCGGGCGCAGTGCGGTGCGTCAGGTGCAGCAGCGTGCCGGGTGGCAGCTTGCGGATGCCAACGTGGATGGACAGCGGCGACGGCACCACTCCCTGGCGTAGCAGGCCGGCGAGCGCGGCTGGATCGACCGGCGCGTCGAACCCGGGGTAGGCACGCAACGCATGCAGCTCGGACCCGAACAGGAACGTGCCGCGAAACCAGCCGTAGTACAGAGGCTTTTCGCCCAGACGGTCGCGTGCCAGCACCAGCTGTCGCGTCTGCCGATCCCACAACGCAAACGCGAACATGCCGCTGCTGCGCTGAACTGCGCCTTCAATGCCCCAGCGGTCGATTGCTGCGAGCAGTGTTTCCGTGTCCGACCCGCCGCGCCAGTCCACAGTGCCGAGCTGCTCGCGCAATTGCAGATGGTTGTAGATCTCGCCGTTGTAAGCCAGCACATAGCGCTGCGACGGCGCGCACATCGGCTGGTGACCGGCAGCACTCAGGTCGAGCACGGCAAGGCGCCGGTGTGCCAGCGTGATGCCGGCTTGCTCATCGACCCAGCTGCCCTGGTCGTCGGGGCCGCGGTGCGCCAGCGCGTCGGCCATGCGCCGGGCGATGTCGGCGCACTGCGTCGCAGTGCGTGCTGCCG